>JACZJL010000031.1 GCA_014860585.1 Bacteroidales bacterium
ACCTTCCCGACCCCAGGTCGGGACGCGATAACCGACCAAATTATGTTTTCACCAAATAAAAAAAGGTCAAGCATTTATAAACACTTAACCTTCTGATTTTCACTTGTCGGGGTAGTAAGATTCGAACTTACGACCTCCTGCTCCCAAAACAGGTTTTTTTTGTTTCCTATATTTTTCAAATATTTTCATTTTATATCCTATTTGACTGTTATTCAATTATTTATATTAAGCAAATATTTTCTTTATTTTCCTTTGTTAATCAAATTTTATGTACTTTTGTTTACACTATGTTTACACCAAAGGAAATTTAAAGCTATGGCAAACCTCAAAATTATTCATTTCACCAGTAAAAAACTAAAGGATAAAACCAGCCCTGTTTTACTTCGATTAACCATTGATCGAAAAGTAAGAAATTTCAGATTTCCTGACAATTTCCATTGTTTAAAAAATCAATGGAATAAAAATAGCTCATGTTTTAAAACTACATACCCTAATTATGACAAAGCCAATAGACGACTGGACGAGGCACTGTCAAAAGCCAGGGAAATTTGTATGGAATTAAACCGGAAAAATAATGACAAGGGTTTTACCCATGATGAATTTGTTGAAAGGTTTAAAGAAAGTAAAGAAAGGTTAATGCTTTTCAAATACTTTGATGAAATCTACAATCGGTTAATAGCAGCCAACAAAGTAGGAAATGCCGCAACCTATTTAGATACAAAAAACCAGTTTGTTAAATTCTTAGAAACTGATATTGAAATGAAAAACCTGACTTTGAAAAAAATTAACCAATTTGTTGAACAATGCCAGTCAGAAGGTCAAAAAGATACTTCAATCAGTGTAAGGTTAAGAACCCTGAGAGCTTTATTCAACAAAGCCAGAAAAGAAGAAGGTTTAGAAAACTATCCTTTTGAAAAATTTGACTGGAGCCAGTTGAACCTTCAAACCGAAAAAAGGGCAATTTCAAAAACTGATCTTTTAAAAATTTACCACCATGAAATTGAGCAAGGCAAACCAGGGTTTGATAGCAGAAACTATTGGATTTTAAGCTACTTATGTTTTGGATTGAATTTTATTGACCTTGCAAAACTGGAGCCCAAAAATATTTCTACTGATGAAGGGCAAAAAATACTGGTTTATTACAGGTCAAAAACAAAACGAATTGTCAGGGTTCCACTTTCAGAACAAGCATTGAAAATTATTGATATTTACACCAATCAGAATTTTGGCAGCAAATACATTTTCCCAATACTTAACCAGGAAATCCACCAAAGCCCGCAGCAAATCAAAACCCGGATTAAAACAGCACTGAAAAAGGTAAATGAGGAAATGAATGACATAGCAGCGAAATTGGAAATTGATAAAAGGTTAACCAGTTATGTTGCCCGACATTCATTTGCTACAATCCTCAAAAAGGAAATGATACCAACGGCCATAATTTCGGAAATGATGGCACACGCAAACGAAAGCGTAACACAAACCTATTTGGATAGCTTTGATAATTCAACTAAAACAGCAGCAGCCGCTAAATTGATATAATTATGAAACCAGAACAATTGAACCCAATAGTAACGAAGCTACATAAACAGATTGTGGAAATACTGCTTAAATTAGACCCCGGTTTGAAAAAGCATGAAACAGAAACACAACCCAGTTTTAACCAATTGAGCATTTTGATAGAACAATCTTTGCCAGTACTTAATAAAGCCGGCGAAAGTGAACAAAAACAGCTACTTGAGTTAACAAAACGGGCAAAGGAGTACTTTAAACTCCAGGACAATAACGATACATTTGCAACCTGTTTTATTTTGATTAATAGTGTAACTGTTAACGGTCGGCAATTTGATTTCCAAACCAGTGAAATACATGAATATTTCAAAAACCGATACCACCAAATGTTTAAGAAATGGCAAGGGATTGAAACTGATAGTTGGTTAAACTTTTTTATGCTGGATCAATGGGTTCCTGGTTTTTCAGTTAATACTTACTTGAAGTTTTTGGCAGTGAGAAAATTTGATGGGAAAATTGAAATTGAAAGGCAGCTTTTCACAAATGAAAATGAAAAACTGATCCTGTTTGATGAAATGGAAAAAGAAATTTCGCACGAGTTCAGAGATATTTCAATTTTAAATCAAAAAACATTTGTTGAGCAATTCAAAAAGGAATGGGATATCAAAGAAATCAATTACTGGATAAAAAGGATTGAAAAAGTATTCAACTATTATGCTTTAGAGGTCAGGAATAAGTATGATAAATTGATGGAATCATTTAACAGTTTGATCAAAATATTAACCAGTGAAATTGAACAACGCAAAAATTCACCCCCAGCCAGCTACATACGTTTGCCGATAAAAGACGAAAAGCAGAGGCAGGAATATATTTCATTTGTGTATTTCGGGCTGAATGGCCGATGCTTTGAAACCACAAAAGAGAACTTTGAAAAGATTTTCACCCCTGACAGATCATTTACAAAAATCAAATGGGAATGTTCGATGAATTTATTTGTCAAGCTTTTTTATGGATTCTATAATTTAGAGGTAGATGGAGTTAATCAATTTTCTTTTCCTGGGATTGCAGACAGGAAAACCCCAAAACTTTGGACCGTATTAGCTGATAAATTTGATATTCAAACAAAGGGAAAAACCCCAATAGCTTCAAGACTTCCAAAACATGAGAATAGTGAAGTAATTCCCAGAGAATTAATAAATTATGTTGATTTCATTATGGATTTAAAAAAGGGTTGGAAAATTAGTTAACCTTTTACAACCCGGAAAAGGGTTGCCCGTGTATTTCCTTTGCCGTGAATTTAAAAACACGACAATGGAAAATATTGAAATTATTAGCAAGCTAAATTCAATTGAAAGCCGCCAGGCGAAAATTGAAACCCTGCTTTTATCCCAAAAGCCGGTACTTACATTTGAGGAATTAGCCGAATACACCGGCTTTTCAAAATCATTCCTCTATAAATTGAGCATGGAAAGCCGTATCCCTGGAGCTTACAAACCCACCGGGAAACAATGGTTCTTTGAACGCAAAGCAATTGATCAATGGCTTTTGAGTAACAAAGAAACAATGTAAGCCATGAACCAGGCAATTACACCCGAATTAATTTCAGGCCACATGGAAAGCATATTGCAGGAATTTGATAACAGTTTTCCGGTTGCCGCTTTTCCGGATCAAATTCAATGGATTATCAAAGCCACGAATGAAAGCCTGAAATTTCCAATTGATTTTGTCGGTTGTTCCATGCTTTTTGCTTCTGCCATTGCCATAGGGAATACTCACAGGGTTAAGGTTATGAACAACTGGACAGAGGGCGCAACCCTCTACATTGCTTTAGTTGGACGTTCCGGAACAAATAAAACACACCCTTTGAAATTTGGGATTGAACCAATTTTGAAAAAGGATAGCGAAACCCACAAAGAATACTGTAAAGCTAAAGCAGAATACCAGGGTATTCTTAACCGTGCCAAAGTTGATGGAGTTGAAGAACTACCAGCAAAACCATTTTGGAAAAGGATAATTATTTCCGATTTTACACCAGAAGCATTGAGCGAAATTCATAGGTTCAATTTAAGAGGCCTTGGCGTTTATGCTGATGAGCTCAACCAATGGGTAAAAAACTTCAACCGATACAGTACAGGCAGTGCAACCGAATTTTGGTTAAGCAACTTTTCAGGAACACCCATAACAATAGATCGAAAAAACCAGGATCCTATTTTAATAACGAAACCCTCAATTTCTGTTTGCGGATCCATTCAGCCCGGAATACTCCAGGAGCTGCAAAGAGATAACCGGGCCCAGAACGGTTTTATTGATCGAATTTTGTTTGCCCTTCCTGAAACATTGCAAAAACACTACTGGAGCGAAAACGAACTATCAGACAGCTTAACAGCTTATTGGAACCAGGTTGTTAACAAATTGCTCAATATGCCATTAAGAACGGATAAAAGCGGGGATATTCTGCCAACAACCTTGGAGTTTTCAGAAACCGCTAAAGATGTTCTGAAAGCATGGCAAAAGCGGAATACTGATATTATTAACGATACTTATAGCGATACTTTAGCCGGCATTTATTCAAAGTTGGAAATTTATTGTATCCGCTTTGCTTTGATCTTTGAACTACTTCAACAGGCCACCGGTGTAAATGAAAAAGAGAATTATGCTGAATTGGATATTCAGGTTCTTTTTCGCAAAGCTTCATTTAAATGCCACCCGGACACCTCAAATTTATCAAATGGAGCGGAAATTTTCAACGAACTAAAAACAGCTTATGAAGCGGGTGACAAAAACAAAGTAATTGAGATTTACGAAAACTTACACCCCCAAAAGATTGGAGTTTCGGCCACTGAATCAGCTATTCAGCTAACTGAATATTTCCGCAAAACAGCCCGGCGAGTTAATGCAATCCTGAATAATACCCCAATTGAGGGATTAGACCAAAGGAAAAGGGAAATCTATTTGAAATTACCAGATGAATTCAAAACAGATACCGCCTTGAGGATAGCAGAACAATTTGAATACAGTGAAAGATCATTGAAATATTTTCTCAATGATCGAACATTTTTTGACCGGATCGAACATGGAAAATATAAAAAGAAATATTAAACACCCCTTGCACTTCTTGCACTTCTTGCACTTTGAGCGCAAAATGCAAATAATGCAAACAATGCAACCAGTTAAATGAAAACAGAATTCAAATATCAATTACAACCAGGCAGCAAAAAACACCTTTGCCCGGCGTGCGGAAAACAGCGATTTGTCCGCTACTTTGATAGCGAAACCGGCGAACTACTCCCGGAGCGTTTCGGACGTTGTGACCGGGAAATAAATTGTGGTTATCATTTGAACCCATACAAAGCCGGGTATTTGACCGACCAGGAACAAAGCCACTGGAACCCACCACCACCCCCAAAGCCACAGCCACCGACCTACATAAGCCAGAAACTATTCAGGCAGTCACTAAAGAACTACAACCAGAACAATTTTACCACCTGGTTAAGCTCACTGTTTGACCTGGCAACCGTGAACGAGCTTGTTAACCGCTACCATATCGGAACCAGTAAGCACTGGCCAGGCGCAACCGTATTTTGGCAGATTGATCAAAACGGAATGATCCACACCGGAAAAATTATGCTTTATGACCAGGCCACAGGCAAAAGGATCAAATTACCTTTTGCCCATATTACTTGGGTACACAAGGCCGCCAAATTGCAAAACTTCAATTTGAAACAATGCTACTTTGGTGAACACCTGCTGACAGTCAATAAATCAACACCCGCTGCAATTGTTGAAAGTGAAAAGACAGCCATTATTGCCAGTGTTTATCTACCTCAATTCACCTGGTTAGCCGTTGGCAGCTTAACCAATATCAATGCAGAAAAATTCAAACCGTTGGCCGGCGGCAAAGTGGTTTTGTGGCCTGATCTGAATTGTTTCGACCGATGGAGCAACAAAGCAAATGAACTTCTACGGGAATTCCCAGGAACCCGAATAACTGTTTCTGATCTATTGGAAAAGAATTGCACCCCAGGCGACCGGGCAAAAGGGTTAGACCTGGCTGATTATTTGATCAACTTTAACCCTCGATTATTCCAGGAACACAAAAAGACCCTTCCGGACCTGATACGGGAACAATGGCAGCAACTTAACCCAAAGAACTGGATTATTGCACCCGAAAAACATCCTGTCATAACAAGCTACAATTTGAGAATTTTAACCGAAGACCTCAACAGGGAAAACGGTTTACATATTACACCAAACCAGTATTTGCAGGAATTTTTAAACTTAAATTAATAATTTCAAAATCAAACCATTATGTTTAAATTAGTAAATGGTATCCAATACGATACCGTGAAAGCAGAAAAGATTTTAGAAGCAAACGGCCAATCCGGAAAACGGGCGCTATTGAAATTTAAAAACGGACGGTTTTTCATCCTCCAGGAAGACCCACCCAAACAATTTAAGATTTTGCCATGTAATCAGGGTGAAGCAATTGAATTTGTTGAAATCCACAGCAACACCATTTCCCAAACAAAATACCAGGAAATACTGAAAAAACATTTCGGTATTAAGCCGGAGCCCGGTAACGCTATTCCTTACGGATCGGTTGTAGTTTTCAAAGATTTTTTTGCAAACGCTCTTTATGCGAGTAATGGCAATTTTTACCTTCATTCAGCTTTGGATTTTCCGAAAAAAATAACCAAAACGGAGGCCTTGCAATGGATTGAGGATAACCAGGACGTAATACCAGAAAGCAACCTGAAAAAGATTATTGCTAACTTTTTTCCAACAACGCCAAAAGCGTAATTATTAACCAAATAAATTGAACTATTATGAAAGTATTGATTTTATCGAGAATTGAGGACTATTCAGTTAGGAGAATAGCCCACGAATTAAAAACACACAAAGAGAAACCAGAAGTTGAGATAATTTCACCGGTTGACCTCTTTTGCTACCTGTCAGCAACCAATAAAGGATTTGACAGGCTTTATCGAAAGTCCGGCGATGAAAGTATTCAAATCAAATCAAAAGAGTTTGATGCGCTAATTCCACGTATTGCCGGAACTGAAATTTTTCAGCATGGTTTGTACATTGTCAAACAGATAAATGAGAACATGCAAAAGTTTTCAACTGGCACGGAACCCGGCCTAAGAGCTTGCAGCGATAAGTTTCGGACATGCCAGATATTGAGCGCAAACCGTATCAGAATACCCAAACAGGTTATGAGTTTCAAACCAAAGGACTTTAAAGAAACGCTTGATCTTGTGGGCGGCCTGCCGGCAGTGGGTAAAACTTTGAACGGTTCCAAAGGCGATGGAGTTTTTTGGCTTGAGGGCGAACTGGCAGCAAGTACCACCCTTGCAGCTTTCTCAAAGCAGAATATTTCAATTGTTCTTAACCAGTACATTGATACCGGGCAACCAAAAGGAGATTTACGGGTTTTTGTAGTTGGAGCTGAAACAAAGGAGCCGAAAATATTTGCTTACAAAAAATTTACCCTGGACGGAGATTTTCGGGCAAATTACAGCAAATCAAAAGCAGGTGAAAAAGTTGAACTAACTGAAGAGGAGCGCCAAATGGCCATTGATTGTGCTAAAATATTCCGGCTTGGAGTTACCGGAGTTGATATAATGAGAGATGCAACCGACAACGGGAAACCCTATGTAATTGAATGCAATGGCTGCCCAGGATTGGGCGGAGTTGAGGAGGTTACCGGCGAAAATGTAGCGAAAGCAATCGCAGATTATGTACTCCAGAACTACAAAAAAGGAGGCAAACCATTAACTGCAACCCAATATTTTGACAAAGGAGATATTGGAGCAATGATGTTGGATTTTGATACCTTCATAAAGGAAAGAGGATTTTTAGAGAAATAGAAATTCATTCCTAAGAACATTTTAGAGGCCTCAATATTGAGGCCTTTTTTATTGGTTTTCAGTGCTTTCCGTCACAAATCCATTTTGAAAGATGAAAAGCAATTGCAATCCGGTTTCGGGGCGGGTCGGCCTCTTTTAACAATCAAAATTCTGCGAATGTTTTTTGAGAGGGTTTAATCATTGATTATCAAACAACTAAGTTTTTTTTCGATTAAAAATAGGGCAAAATATGCTGTTTTTCAGGGCAAACCTTAACGGATTTGGCCTTTTTTGGCTATAATTTGAATGATTCCAGGGCAATTTTTGAATTTAAATGGTTTTTCAGAGTGAAATCTTGCTCCAGTTGGTAATGTTTACACCATGTTTACACCAAACAAAAAAGGTTAAGTGTCTTTGAACGCTTAACCTTTTGATTTTCAGTTGTCGGGGTAGTAAGATTCGAACTTACGACCTCCTGCTCCCAAAGCAGGCGCGATAACCGGACTACGCTATACCCCGAATTTTGTAAAGAACTGGCGGAGAGAGGGGGATTCGAACCCCCGGTACCCGTATTTAGGTACGACAGTTTAGCAAACTGTTGGTTTCAGCCACTCACCCACCTCTCCAAGAATGAAAAAGAACTGATAGGTACGACAGTTTAGTCCCGTATGTACGGGATTGGTTTCAGCCACTCACCCCAGCCTGACTTCGGTCTGGCAGGCACCTCTCCTTTGAGATAATTATCATGCCATCAATGAACTCCCAAATATCATATTTGGGGGTGCAAAAATACTAAAACAAGTAGTACAAGCAAATTTTTTCGATGATATTTTCAAAAAAACCTAAGAAGCAACAAAAACACTCTTCTGCTGTTTATTAGGCATTAGATTTTAATTGAGTTCATGAAAAGAGTTTTTAAAGTCGCAGGTTTCATCCTGTTCCTCGTTATTTCTTACCTCGTTATCCTTAATCAATTCCCCAAAGAAGCCGGACGTTTCCCTTTCTTAGTCATCCTGTTTTTGAGTGATTATTACCTCTGGCGATCCTTTGATACCTGGTTCAAGAGGCAGGGTAACCTCATCAAATCCCTGTTGTTTCTTCTATATTGGCTTCCTTTGATTGTTCTGTCTATCACGGTCAGCAGCCGGATGATTGCTTTTGAATTGATTGCAGATGAGAGATTAAGCATTCTTTTACAGGGTTTCATATTTAGTGCTTATGCAGCGAAGTTACTTCCGGTATTATTCCTTATTTTGGCTGACATTATCAAAGGTTCCAGGTTGTTAATCAAGAAAATCCACAGCAAACACCAGAAAGATACTGCAAAGCAAAACGGGGAATTGATTACCCGTAGCCGTTTTATCCAACAAATTGGTCTGGTGGGCGGAGGGCTGCTTTTTACAGGACTTTTGGCCGGAATGATAAAATGGGTGCACGATTTTAAAATTCACAGGCACCGACTCAAACTTCCAAATTTACCCAAATCCTTTGATGGATTAAGGATCATACAAATTTCGGACATCCATCTCGGGAGCTGGTCTGCTAAAGACGAATTAGAAGTGGCTTTCAACCGGATCAATGAACTGAAACCCGATGTAATCTTCTTCACCGGCGACCTGGTGGATTACAAAACCGATGAAGCATATCGTTTTGAAAAAATTCTTTCCACACTTAATGCCAACTACGGGGTATTCGCCATACTCGGGAACCATGATTATGGCGACTATTCGCGATGGCCTTCTGCAGAGGCTAAAACCCAAAATATGACCGATCTGTTCAATTTGTATCGTCGCATTGGATGGAAACTGCTAAAAAATAATCATGCAATCATAGAACGCGATGGAGCAAAAATTGCCATTATTGGCGTAGAAAACTGGGGTGCCATTGCCCGTTTTCCACAATACGGCGACATTGAACAAGCAAAAATGAATACAGATGATGCTGATGTAAAACTTCTGCTTTCGCATGACCCTTCGCATTGGGAAAAATTAATCAGCACTGAACATCCTGACATTGATGTAACCTTCTCGGGACATACCCACGGATTTCAGTTTGGTGTCGAAATGAAGAATTTCAAATGGAGCCCTGCTCAATATGCGTATAAATACTGGGCAGGGTTGTATGAAAACAACTCCACAGGTCAATACCTTTACGTCAACCGCGGACTTGGAACTGTGGGCTATCCAGGAAGGGTGGGCATTTTACCAGAAATCACGGTCTTCGAACTCTTTACATAAAAAAAACGGGGGATGTTTTTACCCCCCGTTAATTCCCGTCTATCCGATGCGGATTACCCAATTTCGATCATCCTTTTTGGCTTCTCTTTGGCTTCTTCCTTCTTTGGTAATACGATGTTCAAAATACCATCATTGTAGGTTGCTTTGATGTCTTTTTCATCAATTGTCGACGGTAACGTGAACGTACGTTTAAACGACCGGTAGCTGAACTCCTGGCGTGTGTACTGCCCTTCTTTGGTTTCTTCCCTGCGATCTTCTTTCTCCGAGGAAATCATCAGCATGTTGTTGTCCAATTCAATCTTGAAATCGTCTTTCTTCATCCCCGGAGCAGCAACTTCTACCACAAAATCATCTTTTCCTTCTTTGATATTTACCGCCGGCATGGTCGAGTCGTTGAAGCCTGCATTTGCTGCATCAAAAATGTCCCTGTCGAAAAATTCCCTGAACATGGTCGGGAACAAATCTCTGTTTCTGAATTTTACTAATGTCATGGTTTTGTCCTCCTAATTTTAAGTTAAACATCAGATTAATTTTCAACTAAGCGGTGGGCAAAAAAAATACCAGATGGAGTGGAATTGGCAAATAATAAACCAGCAACTCAACTAATCAAACCCAATTTATGGAGTAAAATATTGATTGAGAAATAAATATTGAGAGAGAGAGATAAAAAAACGTCGGACTTTAAGGTAAAACAGCAAAACAGTTGGTAAGTGCATATTTGTCAGCATATTGCAAAATTTTCATGTAAAAAGTGACAATTCTACACGAAATCCTAAACCCGCTTATAAATCGAACCAATGCTCAACGAGGGCACTTCTATCCTCTGGTTCGCGGAAATGGCGGAACTCATTTTTTTTGCAACTGTACACATATTGCTTTCCCCATTCCTTGTGATGCTTTTTTAGGCTTTTCAGTGCATCAATAATAAAGTAAAGTTCGTCATTGGTCATGGTTGGATGTAAGGATAACCTGATCCATCCTGGCTTTTGGGAGAGGTCGCCGTGATTGATCAGGTCGGTAATCTGCCGGGATTTGTCGTAACTTACGTCAAGCAGAAAATGGCCATAAGTACCTGCACAGGCGCAGCCTCCCCTGACCTGTATTCCAAATTTATCGTTAAGCAATTTCACAGCAAGGTTAAAATGAATATCATCAAAGTAAAATGAGATGACACCAAGCCGATCGGTTACATTATCGGCCAGGATATGAATACCAGGAATTTTAGGCATTTCTTCAAAAGCGATCTTCACCAGTTCTTTTTCGCGCTGTTCGATCTGATGAACACCCATTTTATTTTTCAGCTCAATACAAAGTGCGGCTTTTATGGTTTGAAGAAATGGAGGGGTGCCGCCGTCTTCACGCAATTCAATATCATCCACATACTTGAATTCACCCCAGGGATTTGTCCAGTCAACCGTTCCGCCACCGGGGTTATCAGGAACCGGATTTTTATATAACGATGAATTAAAAACCAATACACCCGGAGTGCCGGGTCCTCCAAGGAATTTATGAGGCGAAAACATAATGGCATCCAACGCCATCATCGGATCATCGGGGTGCATGTTCATGTCAACATAAGGGGCCGAGGCAGCAAAGTCAACAAAACATATCCCGCCATTCTCATGCATCACTTTAGCCATTTCATGGTAGGGAGTTGAAATACCGGTGACATTGGAACATGCAGTAAAACTGCCAATCTTCATTTTACGATCCTTGTACTTATCCAACTCGATGCGCAGTTCGTTCATATCAACCAGCAAATTCTTGTCAGGCTTGAGTTGCACAACATCAGCAATAGTTTCAAACCATGAGGTATGATTGGAATGGTGTTCCATGTGGGTGATAAAAACTACCGGACGCTCTTCTTCGGGCAGGCAGTTGTGTGCATCCATACTTTTCATTGTTCTGAAACCGAGGATGCGCTGAAACTTGTTAATCACCGTAGTCATCCCTGACCCTGCGGTAATAATCACATCATCCGGACCTGCGTTGACATGCTCTTTAATTTTTCGATGTGCCAGATGATAGGCGTTGGTCATCAACGTGCCTGTTTCGCTGGTTTCGGTATGTGTATTACCAACAAAAGGCCCGAACTGATTGCACAGCTTATCTTCGATGGGGTGATACAGGCGGCCACTTGCAATCCAATCACCATACAAGATTTTTTGCATACCAAAAGGTGACTGAAATTCCTGGTCAATACCGATGATATGATCGCGGAATGGTTTAAAATGCTGCTCTGTAAGCGACATAGTTTAATTAGTTAATGTTTAGTCGTTTATCTTTTACAAGCAAATTGTCAAAAATGTAGCTTTAAAAGTTGAGAGAGCAAAAATAGACATTTAAGCATTATGAAGTGATCTAAATCTACTTTAACCGATCAAAACCATGAATGAAAAATCAATTCAAATTTACCCCAACCCTTAAGGGAGTTTGAATTGATTTTTCTGCATTCTCACTTTAGGGGTGGGGTAGAAAGGCAGAAAAAACAATTGTGTTAACCCAACTTGCAGCTAAATTCTGATAATTGACTTGTTTTGAGGGGATAGGATTTTTTTTGGTGTTGGTTTGAGCACTACAGATTTTTTGCGGGTGAAGGGGGCATGTTTGTATTTGAGGGCAGTGTATATCAGCTTTACTTTCTCTTCGGGTTCGGAACAACGGCGTATATTGATGATTTCGTCATGTTTGTTTTGAGCGATGGTGGTTAGACATTTCTGGGTGTTCATGATGCGCACGATCTCGCTCCAACCCGAACGGATGTCCGCTTTCTTAAGCTGATGACGTATGGTGTTGACCAGCCAGTAGGCCAGCAGTCCCAGATGGAGGTGTGCCATGGTGGCGTCGTCATTTTGATGAAAGATCGGACGCAGGTCTATATCGGTTTTAAGTGTGCGAAAGGTGTTTTCAACCTCTCGGATGATGTTGTAGAACGTCCAGACGATGATTTCGTTTTCGGGTAAAATTGAGGTGCGCAGGAAATAGATGCCACTGGTGTGATCGGGATCGGTAATTGGTTTGAGTTCCCATGAGATGGATGTGACGATGTTTTTTTCGTTGCTTGTGATGTCGATCTGGTAATAGCGATGGATGGAGGGGTATTTTTGTTTGAGTCTTCCGATGCGTTCATGCACTTTTTCGAGCTTTTTTACCCCACCTTTTTTGGATAAACTGTTTTGTATGCTTTGCAATCCCTCTTCAAAACGGTCTTTGAACAGGCTGTTCATCGAGCGTTCCTTGTGTTCTTTACCTTGACTTTTTACCCGAAGAAAATAGTCGGTGCTTTCATTGGCCTGCACATGGCAAAGTTCAATGGTACGATGCTTTTTATCGTGTATGACTACCTGGTTATTTGCCGAATTCACTGTATATTCCTTCAGTGTCGAACGTGATACGCACAGGTAATCGTACCCTTTTTCACTGATCAGTTTGAGGTTGTCCTGGGTAGCTATACCGGCATCAATCACCACAAGGGCTTTGCCTGCGCCTGTTGATGTTGCCTTGCGTAATTTTTCGATGATGTGCGGCAGAGTGGTACTATCGGATTTATTACCCTGAAAAAGGGTGGAATACTTGATGAACCCCTCGGGATTGATCACCAAGGCCAGTACAACCAGTTTTGCATCGTTTCGTTTTTCTTTACTCCGGCCATAACGCGCCAAACTGCTGTGAAGCTTTTCGCCTTCGAAATAGGTATTGGTCAGATCGAACAGCATGATCTTGTCCTGCAAATCAAACAGCTCGTTGGTACGACACGAGAGGTGCTTCTCCAGGGCTTCTTTCTCGGCAAAGAGCTTATGGCTAATGCGATAAAGAGCGTCCTTGGTGATGCGGTTGATTTCAAAACCGGTTAGCTCGCAAACGGCAGAATTTTCTTTGATCCACCGGCTGGTCTTTAGCTCTGATGCCGGATATACTGCCCGGCTGATCAAATGGGTCATGGCCAGCGAAACATCATCATCGTCCCAATCCCGGTTTTCCAGGAAAGTGTCAATGCCCAATTGCCTGATGGCCTGATAGCACAACCATTCTGCTCCCACTTCACGCACATTTTTGTTACGTACAGAGTTCATGTCTATGGTCTGCCAGTCTTTTGTCTGAGATGGCTTGCGGTGAATGTCAAGTCGCTGTTTTGCAACAATTTGCTCGTAAATGTCATCAACATAGGCCTGTATCCTGGGATCACAGTCATGAGCAAATAGTTCATTCCCAAGTCCCTGAACCCGTTCGTTTAACCCTTTCTGGATCCGGTTCAGCTCATCAGTCCTAAGCCCATCCAGAAAACCAACACTCAAAATGGTGCGATGACAAACACGCCCCAATGTATTGCGGTAGCTTTCAACCAAACGGTAATAGCCCGAATGTTTTCCGGTAACCGGATTATGACGTAAACTTACCCTGAAATACATGCGCCAAAGGTACTGCCACATACCTTTATCAAGGCCACCCCCCTGAGCACTACAAACCAAATTCCCAACAAGACCAACATTGAAAATGAAACACTTACCTTCATCACAAATCTACCGAAAACACTAATGAGATATTTAAATAGCGATTTTTTATACAACTATTTTAATCTTTTAACAATTCGGAGGATAAAAACTGCAAGTTGGGTTAAAGTAGAACTAAATTCCAAAAAACAAAAAAGCCCCGGAAACCGGAGCTTTTTTTCAGAATTATTTTGGATTATCTGGCGTACTTGAAATTTTTGCCGGGATAGTAAGCGGCGGTTCCAAGTTGCTCTTCAATGCGAAGGAGTTGGTTGTACTTTGCAATCCTGTCGGAACGGCTGGCTGATCCGGTTTTGATCAATCCGGTGTTCAAAGCCACTGCAAGATCAGCAATGGTTGTATCTTCGGTTTCGCCCGAACGGTGACTGATTACTGCTGTGTAAGCATTGCGGTAGGCCATGTTCACGGCATTAATGGTTTCGGTGAGTGTTCCAATCTGGTTTACCTTAACAAGAATTGAGTTGGCAATTCCTTTGTCAATGCCCATTTTCAGTCTTTCGGTGTTGGTAACAAAAAGATCATCGCCAACCAGCTGGATTTTACTTCCCATTTTTTCTGTCATCAGTTTCCAGCCGTCCCAATCATCCTCGGCCATGCCATCTTCGATGGAAATGATCGGGTACTTGTCAGCCCAGGCTTTCCAGTAATCTACCATTTGCGCAGGGGTTAATTTATCGCCGGTTGACCATTTGAGGTGGTAAACATTTTCTTCGGTAATGAAAAACTCAGAGGCTGCAGGGTCTAAGGCGAGGTAAATATCAACGCCGGGTTTATAGCCTGCTTTTTCTATCGCCTTCAGAATTACTGTAATGGCCTCCTCATTGGACTTGAGATTTGGAGCAAAACCGCCTTCATCGCCAACGTTAGTCGAATAACCACTATTTTTTAAAACACTTTTCAGGTTGTGAAATACTTCAGCGCCCATACGGAGAGCTTCAGCAAATGTGGGTGCACCAACCGGCATGATCATGAATTCCTGGAAGTCGATGCTGTTGTCGGCATGTGAGCCGCCATTGAGAATGTTCATCATAGGGATCGGAAGCGTGTTGGCTCCTACGCCACCGATGTAACGGTAAAGGGTTTGACCGGACTCGGTTGCAGCGGCATGAGCACAGGCAAGCGATACGCCAAGAATGGCATTGGCGCCAAGGTTGGCTTTGTTTGGTGTTCCATCCAGTTCGTTCATCTTCTGATCAATCTCTATCTGATCGAAGACATAGAACCCATGCAACTCTTCATTCAGAACGGTATTCACATTGTTTATAGCTTTCAGAACACCTTTTCCCAAATAGCGGTCTTTCTCACCATCGCGAAGTTCAACAGCTTCGTGGATACCAGTAGATGCACCGGAGGGTATTGCAGCGCGTCCAACCACGCCATTTTCGGTTAAAACTTCAACTTCAATGGTCGGGTTACCTCTTGAGTCGAGGATTTGTCTTGCATGAATATTTACGATTGTACTCATAATTAAATTTTTTATTGGTTACTTTTTATGAAAAAGGGATAAAGCATACGAATTACGCCTTATCCCGAATAAATTCAATATGATGAATAGTTGTGGCTATTCAGGTTTCTTTTCTTCTGGTTCGCTTTCAGGTTGTGCCTTTTCAGTTTCTTCTACTGCATTGGCAATTGTTTCAGCAACAGGTGTTTCAGCAGGTTCAACTTCAGCTGGCGAAGTGTCAGCAACGATATCTTCAACTGGCTGAACTTCTTCAACTATTTCAGGTTGAGCCGCCTTAGCTTCTTCAACTACCGGTACAGCTGCAACTTCTTTTTTAGTTTTACCTGAACCTCTTCTTCTGCGACGACCTGCAGCTTTTTCAGCAGCAGCGGAATCGCCCGAAACATAAACCTTGTTAAAGTCAACAAGTTCGATCAGGCACATATCTGCATTATCACCAAGCCTGTTGCCGGTTTTGATAATTCGGGTATATCCCCCCGGACGATCAGCAATTTTCGGCGAAACTTCCCTGAAAAGCTCAGTTACTGCTTCCTTGCTCTGTAAATAGCTGAATACTATCCTGCGCGAATGTGTTGTATCTTGCTTTGATTTTGTGATAAGCGGTTCAACATAGCCCCTGAGCGCTTTTGCTTTGGCCACAGTTGTCGTTATTCGCTTGTGCAGGATGAGCGATGTGGCCATATTCGAAAGCATCGCTTTACGGTGTGTACTTGTCCTGCCTAAATGATTAAAACTTTTTAGGTGTCTCATTGTTCGATTATTCCTTGTCTAATTTATACTTCGAAACATTCATTCCAAATTCAAGATTTTTATTTCTAACCAACTCTTCCAATTCGGTGAGCGATTTCTTCCCAAAATTCCTGAATTTCAGTAAATCATTTTTGTTAAAGGTTACCAGATCACCCATAGTTTCAACATCTGCTGCTTTCAGGCAATTGAGTGCCCTGACCGAAAGGTCAAGATCAACCAGCTTGGTTTTGAGCAACTGACGGATATGGAGCGAATTTTCGTCAAATTCTTCAGTAACGTTCTTTTCTTCTTTTTCCACAGCTATCTTTTCGTCAGAGAAAAGCATGAAGTGGTGTATTAAAATCTTGGCAGCATCTTTCAGCGCATCTTTCGGCTGAATGGATCCATCGGTGGTGATCTCGAAAATAAGCTTTTCGTAGTCAGTTTTTTGTTCAACCCTGAAATCTTCAACTTCATACTTCACATTGACAATTGGAGTATGAATCGAGTCCACGGCAATGGTTCCGATGGGTGCATTGGGGTCTTTGTTCTCATCAGCCGGTACGTACCCTCTGCCCTTGTTTATTGTCATTTCCATGGTCAACTTTACAGAGGGCTCCAGATTACAAATCACCAAATTGGGATTAAGTACCTGAAAAACGGATAAATACTTATTGATATCACCAGCTTTGAACACTTCCTGTTCTTTGATCACAATCTTGACGGTTTCAGAACTTTCCTGTTCAACCAAACGTTTGAAGCGGATTTGTTTGAGGTTGAGAATAATCTCAACCACATCCTCTACAACGCCTTTGATCGTAGAAAATTCCTGGTCAACGCCTTCGATCTTGATACTGGTAATCGCAAAACCTTCGAGAGAAGAGAGCAAAATCCTGCGAAGGGCATTACCGATGGTAATTCCAAAACCGGGTTCCAAAGGACGAAATTCAAATTTACCTTTGTAATCATTTGCCTCGAGCATGATTACTTTTTCAGGTTTTTGAAATGCTAAAATTGCCATAATTAAACCTTTAGGTTTGCAAATAATTGATGGGTGTTATTTTGAATAAAGCTCAACGATCACCTGTTCGTTGATGTTTTCTGGTATTTCGTCCCTTTGCGGGTAGTTAAGTACTTTACCGGCCACTTTGTCCTGATCCCATTCAAGCCAGGGCAAAAGCGAACGACGCGATGCCAGGGAATCGGTAATCACTTCGAGTGTTTTTGACCTTTCGCGAACACCAACCACAAACCCGGGTTTTACTGCATAAGATGGTACGTTGACTACCTCGCCGTTAACTGTGATGTGACGATGTGACACGAGTTGACGCGCAGCAGCACGGGTTGGAGCTATTCCAAGGCGGAAAACAACATTGTCAAGACGGGTCTCGATAAGTTGCAGCAACACTTCCCCTGTGATACCTGCTTTCTTGCGGCTGGCCTTTTCGAATGTATTACGGAACTGACGCTCCAGGATACCGTAAGTATATTTGGCTTTTTGCTTTTCGGCTAACTGAATACCGTACTCAGTAGGTTTTTTGCGTTTTTTGTTCAAACCATGCTGTCCCGGTGGATAGTTCTTTTTTTCAAAATTCTTATCTGATCCGAAGAGCTGTTCTCCAAATTTTCTTGAAATCTTTGTTTTTGGCCCAATGTATCTTGCCATTTCTATGTAAAATTTAATTGATAAACAATAATAATTAAACCCTTCTGCGTTTTGGCGGACGGCATCCGTTGTGTGGCAATGGGGTGATGTCGTTAATTTCGAGCACCTCAATACCAGCAGAGTGGATGGTTCTGATCGCAGATTCTCTTCCGGCGCCAGGTCCTTTAACGAACACCTTCACCTTACGTAAACCCAGATCGTATGCAACCTTTGAGCAATCTTCGGCGGCGGTTTGGGCAGCATATGGGGTGTTTTTCTTTGAGCCTCTGAATCCCATTTTTCCGGCTGATGACCACGAGATAACCTGACCGTCGTTGTTGGCGAGGGTTACGATAATGTTGTTAAAGGAAGCGTTGATGAAGGCTTTACCCTGGGTATCAACTTTAACAATCCGTTTCTTCGTGGTTTTACTTGTTTTCGATGTTTTTGCCATATTCTATTTTCCTTGATGACTTTAATTATGCAACGTAACCAAAAGGTTGACAAGATGCGATGAATTAGCCTTTTGGTGCTTTCTTTTTGTTTGCAACGGTTTTTTTCCTTCCTTTACGGGTACGGGCATTGTTTTTTGTTGACTGTCCTCTGAGTGGCAGGCCAAGACGATGGCGGATACCGCGGTAACAGCCAATGTCCATCAAACGCTTGATGTTTGTTTGTGTTTCGGAGCGCAGTGCACCTTCCACTTTGTAATCATCGCTGATGAGCGCTCTGATGCTGTTTTGTTCGTCATCAGTCCAATCCTGTACCTTTTTATTCACATCAACACTTGCTCTGCCAAGGATTTCCGTTGCCAGGCTTCTGCCGATACCATGAATATAGGTCAGACCAATTACGCCCCGCTTATTTTTTGGTAAATCAATACCTGCAATACGTGCCATAGTAATTTATCTGTTTAATTATTATTAACCTTGTCTTTGTTTGTACTTTGGATTCTTTTTGTTAATCACGTACAATCTCCCTTTACGACGGACAATCTTGCAGTCCGGTGTTCTCGTTTTTACTGATGCTCTTACTTTCATTGCTATCAATTATTTGTATCTGAATGTAATACGACCTTTCGATAAATCATAAGGCGACATGGCTATCTTCACACGGTCGCCAGGTAGAATTTTTATGTAATGCATCCGCATCTTGCCGGAGATGTGAGCAATGATCACGTGCCCGTTCTCAAGTTCGACCCGGAACATCGCATTTCCCAGCGATTCAATTACTGTTCCGTCCTGTTCTATTAATGCCTGCTTTGCCATTCGCAAAAAATACTGTTACTAATTATTTTTACTCTTTAAAACTTCTTCAATAAAATCAAATGTTGATAAAATCTCCGCTTTGCCTCTGCGAATCACCACATCATGTTCGTAATGCGCAGAAGGCTTATGGTCTGAAGTCCTGATCGTCCATCCATCCTTATCCTGGTAAACATTTTTTACTCCCAGGTTGATCATCGGTTCGATTGCAAGCACCATTCCGACCTTTAATTCCTTGCCGTTACCACGTCGTCCATAGTTTGGAACTTCAGGTTTCTCATGAAGTGCCCTGCCAAGGCCGTGTCCAACTAAATCACGAACCACTGTGTAGCCAAAACTTTCGACGTGATGCTGCACTGCGTATCCGATGTCGCCAATCCTGTTACCTGCAATTGCTGATTCGATAGCAAGGTAGAGTGACTCCTTTGTTCGATGCATGAGCAACAAAATCTCATTATCAACTTCACCAACGGCAAATGTATAGGCAGAGTCGCCAAAAAATCCGTTTTTTTTCACTCCACAATCAATTGAGATAATGTCACCCTCTTTTAGCACGTATCCTCCCGGAATACCATGCACTACCACTTCGTTTACAGAGGTGCAGAGTGTTGCCGGAAATCCATGATAACCTTTAAAACCAGGTTCTCCATGATGGTCACGAATAAACTCTTCTGCAATCTTATCCAACTTTCCGGTAGTTACTCCGGGTGCAATAAACCTGGCAACTTCAGCAAGCGTTTTACCAACAAGTAAAGAACTTTCGCGTATTAATTCTATCTCTTCTTCGGTCTTCAAATGAATCATTTCCGGAAATTTTCAGGAGGGTTAAGAACTTACATTCCTGATCTTCCCTTAATCCTTCCAGATTTGGTCAATCCATCATAGTGACGCATTAAGAGATGACTGTTGATCTGGTCTAATGTATCGAGTACAACCCCAACCAGAATCAAAAGGGAGGTACCACCGTAGAATTGCGCAAACTGCTGACTGACACCGGCAAGACCTACAAATGCAGGCATAATGGCAACCAGTCCGAGGAATAATGACCCCGGTAAAGTAATTCGCGACATTACATTATCAATAAATTCGGCAGTTTTTCTTCCTGGTTTGATACCCGGGATAAAACCACCGTTCTTTTTCATATCATCAGCCATTTGGTTAGGATTAACCGTGATGGCAGTATAGAAGTAAGTAAACAACACAATCATGATAAAGAAAGTGAAGTTGTACCAGAAACCGGTGAAATCAGTAAATACTGAAGCAAAACCGGTCAGCGCATCACTTTGTGCATATTGGGCCAGCGTGAGCGGCAGGAACATAATTGCTTGTGCAAAAATGATCGGCATTACTCCGGCAGCATTCACTTTCAAAGGTATGTACTGACGAACTCCTCCATATTGTTTATTACCTACCACCCGCTTGGCATATTGCACCGGGATTCGGCGGGTCCCCTGTACCAGGAGAATAGTCAACAGGATCACTCCGACAAGAACGATAATTTCAACAATAAAAATTACAAGTCCACCACCCTGCTCCTCAAGTCTTGAAACAAATTCGGCAAACAATGAGAATGGTAACCTTGCGATGATTCCGATCATAATGATGATTGAAATACCATTACCAATACCTTTATCTGTAATACGCTCACCCAGCCACATTACGAACAATGAACCTGCGGTAAGCATAATGATTGAGGAAATGCCAAAGAATGAAAAGACCGAATGCGAGGAAGTTGCCGGATCAAAAGGATAAATGGCTTCCGGTGGAAGTTGCATTACCAGGTTAGCGATGTAGGCCGGCGACTGGAAAATAAGAATAATTACTGTCAAATACCTTGTGATCTGGTTGATTTTCCGACGGCCACTCTCCCCTTCCTTCTGCAATCGCTGGAAATATGGTATGGCCATTCCAAGCAACTGCACAACGATGGATGCCGAAATGTAGGGCATGATACCAAGCGCAAAAATGGAAGCATTGGAAAATGCACCTCCTGAAAACATATTGAGCAATCCGAGTAAACCAGAGGATGCCTGTTGCTGCAAAGAGCTAAGCATGGCCGGGTCAACACCGGGTAACACAATAAAAGAACCTAAACGATACAACAGGATAATACCTAAGGTATAGGCTATCCTGGTTCTCAGGTCCTCAATCTTATAAATATTCTGAATGGTTTCTATAAATTTTTTCATCAAGAATTAGATTTTTGTTGCAACACCTCCCTGGTCCTCTATTGCTTTAATTGCTGATTTTGAAAAAGCATGCGCTTTCACTTCGATGGTGGTTTTCAACTCGCCTCTTCCCAACACCTTGATCAGGTCTTTCTTTTGGGCGAGGCCATTGTTGAATAACACATCGAGGTCGAAAACGGTGATGTTTTTCTCGTCAACAAGCTTTTGAAGTGCATCGAGGTTGATACCACGATATTCTACACGGTTAATATTTTTGAAGCCGCCTTTGGGAATACGACGATACAATGGCATCTGTCCACCTTCAAAACCGGCTTTAGATTTATAGCCTGATCTTGATCTGGCGCCCTTGTGACCTCTGGTGGAGGTTCCGCCCCTACCCGATCCCTGTCCGCGACCTATTCTTTTTCTGTTCTTTGTTGAACCTTCTGCTGGTTTCAGATTTGATAAATCCATCGTTTTAAGAATGTTTGCAAAGTTTATACGTTTTCAACTACAAGTAAATGTTTTACTTTATCAACCATACCCAGTATCTGGGGGGTTGCTTCGTGCTCAACTACCTTATTCAGTTTGGTCAGACCAAGTGCCTGCAAGGTTAGTTTTTGCTTCGACGGGCGACCGATGCCGCTTCTCACCAATTTTACTCTGATCTTGCTCATTATTTATCCTTGATTAACCGTTAAATACTTTTTCAAGACTTACACCCCTTACCTGCGCAACGGTGTATGGATCGCGCATTTTCATCAAAGCGTCTATCGTAGCTTTGACAACGCTATGCGGGTTAGACGAACCTTTAGACTTGGCCAGCACGTCTTTTACACCGACACTTTCCAGAACGGCCCTCATGGCTCCTCCGGCAATTACCCCGGTTCCTGCCGCAGCTGGCTTCATAAATATCTTCGCTCCGCTGTATTTTCCCATTCCTTCGTGTGGCAAAGTCCCATTGAGGATGGGTACACTGATCAGGTTCTTTTTTGCATCATCAATTCCTTTGGCAATAGCAGCAGTAACCTCTTTAGCTTTTCCTAAGCCATAACCAACTACGCCCTGCTCATTTCCAACAACTACGATTGCAGAAAAACTGAATGTTCTACCTCCTTTGGTTACTTTTGTAACTCTCTGGATATGAACAAGCTTGTCTTTAAATTCGATTTCGCTTGATTTTACTCTCTTTACGTTTACGTTTGCCATAGTTTAATTAAAATTTTAGACCTGCGGCTCTTGCTGCATCAGCGAGAGTTTTAATTCGGCCATGATACAAATATCCATTCCTGTCGAAAACAACGGTTTCGATACCGGCCTCTGTGGCTTTTTTAGCAACCAGGGTTCCTACCCGTTTAGCCTGCTCGATCTTGGTCATCTTTTCCTTCTCAAAATCTTTGTTTATCGAAGAGGCAGAAACCAACGTTTTGTTATTCAGATCATCAATTAACTGAGCATAAATCTCTTTGTTGCTTCTGAACACGGTCATTCTTGGCTTTTGGGAGGTTCCAAAAACACCTTTTCTGATCCGCATTTTGATCCGAAATCTTCTGTATTTCTTTTTGTCTTTAATTGCCATTTTCTCAATGGGTTTTATCTTATTTGATAAACTTATTTAACTCAATGTTCTATTTAGCTGAAGCTTTACCAGACTTGCGCTTAATCTCTTCGCCTCTGTATTTAATACCTTTACCCTTGTATGGTTCGGGTTTACGCAGTGAGCGCAATTTGGCAGCAATTTGTCCAACAAGTTGCTTATCGTGTGAGGTCAGCGTAATGATTGGGTTTTTACTTCTTTCGGTGACCGTTTCGACTTTGACCTCATTAGGCATCAGCACCACAACGTTGTGGGAGAATCCCAATGAAAGTTCTAACGCTCTTCCGGTAGCTGTAGCTTTGTAACCAACACCTACAAGCTCCTGCTCAATCTTATAGCCTTCAGAAACTCCATGAACCATGTTGGAGAGTAATGAACGGTAGAGACCGTGCATTGATTTGTGCCTCTTTTGTTCTGTTGGGCGCTGCACGTGTATGGTGTTGCCTTCAACTTTTACAGTTATATCCGGATGAACCTGCTGTTCGAGTGTTCCGAGCTTACCTTTTACTGTAACAAGGTTTTTGTCGGATACTTTGACTTCGACGCCTGCGGGGATATTTACCGGTAATTTTCCTATTCGTGACATTTTATTCTCCTTCCTTAGCTGATGTAACAAATTACTTCACCGCCAACATTCTGTTTCCTGGCTTCTTTATCGGTCATCAATCCTGATGATGTACTGATGATTGCAACACCGAGTCCGTTTAAAACTCTCGGCAATTCATCTACACCAACGAATTTACGCAGTCCGGGACGGCTCACTCTTTTCAAAGTGTTGATTGCCGGAAGTTTGGTAACGGGGTGATACTTTAATGCGATTTTTATCACAGGAGGAAATTGATCATCAACAAACTTATAGTTCAGGATGTATCCTTTCTCGAAGAGGATCTTGGTGATCTCTTTCTTCATGTTTGATGAAGGAATTTCCACAATACGATGGCCGGCCATTATGGCGTTCCTGACTCTTGTGATATAATCTGAAATGGGATCAGTTAACATATTTCCTTGATTAATTATTTATTTTCTAATGCTGATTTTACCAACTTGCTTTCTTTACGCCCGGGATTAGTCCTTTCAGCGCCATTTCACGGAAATTGATACGTGAAATTCCGAAATGCCTCATGTAACCTTTTGGCCGGCCGGTAAGCTGGCAACGATTGTGAAGACGTATCGGGCAAGCATTTTTAGGGATTCTCTGCAGCCCTTCATAATCTCCGGCTGCCAAAAGTGCTGCACGTTTCTCCGCGTATTTGTCAACGAGTGCTTTCCTCTTGACTTCTCTGGCTTTCATTGATTCTTTTGCCATAGATCAGTTATAATTTTTGATTTTTAAATGGTAGTCCGAATTCTTTGAGCAAAGCAAGTGATTCTTTATCGTTGCTGGCTGAAGTAACGAAAGTAATGTCCATCCCGTTGATCTTGGTAATCTTGTCGATGTTGATCTCCGGGAAAATGATCTGTTCAGTTACACCGAGTGTGTAATTGCCTCTGCCGTCGAAACCTTTATCGTTAATGCCTTTGAAGTCTCTCACACGTGGTATCGAAACCGAGATCAGACGATCAAGAAATTCATACATCATATTACCGCGCAGAGTCACTTTAACACCTATGGGCATTCCTTTTCTGAGTTTGAAGTTGGAGATGTCCTTTTTCGATTTTGTAGCAACAGCTTTTTGACCTGTGATCATCGACATTTCGGAAAGTCCGGAATCGATCAGTTTTTTGTCGGCGATAGCATCGCCAAGTCCCTGATTAACTACTATCTTAAGTAGTCTGGGTACTTGCATCGGGCTTTTAAACTCAAACTGCTTCAATAATGCAGGATGAATTTCGCCACGATATTTCTCCTTTAGTCTTGGTACGTAACTCATTATTTAATTACCTCCCCTGATTTTTTAGAATAGCGAACCAGTTTATTTTTCTTTTCATCCATTTTGCGTCCAACGCGTGAAGCCTTTCCAGAGCCGTCAACAATCATCAGATTTGAAACATGGATTGGCGATGCTTTTTTAACAATCCCGCCTTGAGGATTATCTTTGTTTGGTTTGGTGTGCTTGCTTACCATTTTAACTCCTTCAACAATGGCTGTCTTCTTGTCAGAGTCAACCACAAGAATTTTCCCTTTTTGTCCTCTGGAATCGCCTGAGAGCACCAAAACGTTATCGCCTTTTTTAATATGCAGTTTTTGCTTTTTCATCATTGTTCAATATTTAAAGCACTTCGGGTGCGAGTGAAACAATCTTCATGTATTGTTTTTCCCTTAATTCGCGGGCAACAGGTCCGAAGATACGTGTTCCGGACATTTCTCCAGCATTGTTCAGCAATACAACGGCGTTGTCGTCGAAGCGGATGTAGCTGCCGTCGGGACGGCGTATTTCTTTCTTGGTTCGCACAACCACAGCCTTTGACACAGTACCTTTTTTAATATTTCCTGAAGGAATGGCACTTTTCACGCTAACCACAATGGTATCGCCAATGGAGGCATAGCGCCTGTGCGTGCCGCCAAGAAGGCTGATACACAACACTGTTTTTGCTCCACTATTGTCGGCAACTGTTAATCTTGATTCTTTCTGTATCATGACTATTTAGCTCTTTCGATAATTTCGGTTAATCTCCAACACTTATTTTTGCTCAATGGCCTGGTTTCGCTAATGCGCACGGTATCGCCGATGTTGCATTCATTGTTATCATCCTGGGCCATCAGACGGGTACTTTTATGGACAAATTTTCCATAAATCGGGTGTTTCACCCGGCGGTCAACCTGAACGATGATGGTTTTCTCCATCTTGTTACTTACTACCAGACCGGTTCTTTCTTTCCGTAATGGTCTTGTTAATTTATCTTCCATTATGCTGAATTATTTTAATTTTCCTTCAAGTTGTCTTTTTCGAATTTCTGTTTTCAACCGTGCTACAGTTCTGCGGTAATAAACAATCTTTTGTGGATTTTCCAGATCTGATACCGCATGATTCAACTTAAGCCTGGAGAGTTGTTTTAATTCCTCTTCTAATCTTTCGAGTAAATCATCATTTGACAATTCTATTATAACAGTTTGTTTCATTGCTATTCAGGTATTATTCTACGTAATCATTTCTGACGACAAATTTAGTGGCTACCGGCAATTTCTGGGCAGCAAGTCTCAAAGCTTCCTTGGCAACGGCCAATGGTACGCCATCGGCTTCGAACAATATGCGTCCGGGAGTGACCGGGGCAACAAAGTATTCGGGGGCGCCTTTTCCTTTTCCCATACGCACTTCAGCAGGTTTCTTGGTCACTGGTTTATCCGGGAATATTTTAATCCAGATTTGGCCTTCACGTTTCATGTAACGTGTTACTGCCTGACGGGCAGATTCGATCTGTCGTCCTGTGAGCCAGGCCTCTTCCATGGTTTTGATACCGAAAGAACCATAAGCAAGTTCATGGCCCCGTTGAGCATTTCCTTTCATCTTGCCCTTTTGCTGCTTTCTGTATTTAGTTTTCTTTGGCTGTAACATTATTTCTATGTATTATGTTAGTCAGAGTATTATGATTTTTATTTCTCGTTGAACCTTGCTTTTGCCCTTGGACGACGTCCGGGAGCTGGACCGACTGAAATTCCTTTTGGTTTCTTTTCACTTCCGGTCATTGGAACAAGGTCGATTTTTTCAAATATTTCGCCTTTGCAAATCCAAACCTTAATTCCAATCCGTCCGTAAGTTGTGTGCGCCTCGGCGTGTGCGTAGTCAATGTCGGCTCTTAAAGTATGTAATGGTGTACGACCTTCTTTATACATCTCATTACGAGCCATTTCAGCACCTCCTAACCTTCCGCTAATCAACACTTTGATACCTTCCGCACCGATTCTCATTGTGGAGGCTACCGATGTTTTGATGGCTCTGCGGAATGAAATACGTCCTTCGATCTGTCTGGCTATGTTGTTGGCCACCAAATTAGCATCCAACTCCGGACGTTTGATTTCTGAAATATTGATTTGAATTTCCTTACCTGTAAGTTTTTTCAGCTCCTCTTTCAGCTTATCAACTTCCTGTCCGCCTTTCCCGATGATAATACCAGGTCGTGCTGTATGAATGGTAACTGTTACAAGTTTAAGTGTACGCTCGATCATTATTTTCGAAACGCCGGCTTTCGAAAGACGGGCTAACAGGTATTTTCTGATCTTGTCATCTTCGATCAGCTTTTCGCTGAAGTTTTTTCCGCCATACCAGTTGGAATCCCATCCTTTGATAATGCCTAACCTAAGACCTATTGGATTAGTTTTTTGTCCCATTAAGTATTGAAATATTGATGATTACTTTATTTTTCTGTTTGAATGTTTTCTACTTCCTGAACTTCCGGTTTGTTGCGGCTGTCCAGCACTAAGGTAACGTGATTCGAACGCTTTCTGATTCTGTGAGCACGTCCCTGGGGAGCAGGCCTTATCCGTTTGAGCTGTCGTGCGCTATCCACCATAATGGATTTCACGTACAGGTTATTCTCCTCCATTCTGACTCCCTCATTTTTCACCTGCCAGTTGGCAATGGCCGAAAGCATGAGTTTGTAAAGTCTTCCTGAAGCCTCTTTCTGAGTGAATTTCAGAATATTGAGTGCAGCTTCAACATCTTTACCCCTGACAAGGTCGGCTACGAGCCTCATTTTCCTTGGCGATGTGGGGCAATTGTTCAGTTTTGCAATGTACAGAGTCTTTCTTGCCGACTTCCTCTCTTCTGCTGTATTATGTTTTCGTGTACCCATGATTTGATTCCTTTATTTTTTGCCTTTATCCTTTTTACCTGAATGACCTCTGAACTGACGTGTTGGTGCAAATTCACCAAGTTTATGACCTACCATATTTTCGGTTACATACACAGGTATAAATTTGTTCCCGTTGTGCACCGCAATGGTTAATCCGACAAAATCCGGGGAGATGATTGAAGCCCTTGACCAGGTTTTGATCACACTCTTTTTCTTGGATTCCTGTGCCTCAACAATTTTCTTTTCCAGCTTGAAATGGATATAAGGACCTTTTTTAAGCGAACGACTCATCTTATCTTTGATTTAAGAATTACTTTTTCCGTCTTTCAATAATGTATTTGCTCGAAGCTTTTTTCTTTGAACGTGTTTTATAGCCTTTTGCCGGTATCCCTTTTCTTGATCTTGGAATACCACCTGACGCTCTGCCTTCGCCACCACCCATGGGGTGATCTACCGGGTTCATTACAACACCCCTGGTACGAGGTCTGCGACCCAGCCAACGGCTTCGTCCTGCTTTTCCTGATACTTCAAGGTTGTGGTCCTGGTTGGATATGGTTCCTATGGTAGCCCTGCAAGCCTGGAGTATCATTCTTGTTTCGCCCGAAGGGAACCTGAGAATGGCAAATTTGCCGTCTCTTGACATCAACTGTGCATAGGAGCCTGCGCTTCTTGCTATCTTCCCACCTTGTCCTGGACGAAGTTCGATGTTATGAACCAGCGTTCCAAAAGGGACTTCACTCAGATAAAGTGTATTGCCGATATCGGGTGAAACTCCTTTTCCTGAAACAATGGTTTGTCCTACTTTTATTCCGGTTGGCGCCAGAATGTATCTTTTCTCTCCATCGGTGTAAGATACCAACGCAATACGTGCACTGCGGTTTGGATCGTACTCAACGGTCAGCACTTCGGCGGGCATTCCCTCTTTAT
The DNA here is from genome assembly GCA_014860585.1 of Bacteroidales bacterium. Lineage (NCBI taxonomy): Bacteria > Pseudomonadati > Bacteroidota > Bacteroidia > Bacteroidales > Bacteroidales bacterium. The sequence goes on from JACZJL010000031.1 coordinate 28,634, forward strand.
CACGTTTGAAATCGATAATCCGGTATTTTTGCTTGTGACCACCACCCATGTAGCGCATGGTCATTCTACCACTATTATTTCTACCACCTGATCTCTTTTTAACTTCCAGCAAACTCTTTTCAGGTTTGTCGGTAGTAATATCATCAAACGCACTGATTACTTTGAAGCGCTGACTGGATGTTGTCGGTTTGAATTTTTTTAAAGCCATTTATCTTAAATATTGCTGTAAAAATCAATTTTTTCTCCACTGGCTACTTTAATTATAGCCTTTTTTAATGATGCAGTTCGGCCAACGATCACGCCTGATTTGGTATTTCGTGATTTGTTTTTGCCTGAATACCTGATCGTATTCACAGCTTCAACTTTAACTCCGTACAAGTCCTCAACAGCCTTTTTGATCTGCAGTTTATTGGCGGTTTTTTGAACGATAAAACCATACCTGTTCATCTTTTCGCCCACTTCGGTGAACTTCTCGGTTATAATCGGCCTGATTAGAATTTTCATGATTTATTCCTGTTTTGGATTAGGTCTATCAATTAGTTATTAAACATTTCCTCAACATCTTTAAGCGAACTTTCGAGGATCATGATCTGGTTTGCCTTGAGCACCTCATAAGTGTTGATGCTTTTGGCGTTCAGATGGGTAACGCTCCCAAGATTACGCGTTGAGAGGTAGATGTTGTTGTCCACACCGGGTGTCAGAAGCAACACTTTGGTATTATCTAACTTGAATGCTTTGAGCACTTCAAGGAAACTCTTCGTTTTGGGTTGATCAAAACTGAAATCTTCCAAAACCAGGATTTTTCCGTTTTCAGCTTTGTAACTCAATGCTGACTTACGTGCAAGGCGTTTGAGTTTTTTATTAAGCTTCATGACATAATCACGAGGTTGGGGGCCAAAAACACGACCTCCTCCTCTGAACAATGGGTTTTTAATGCTACCGGCACGTGCTCCACCGGTACCCTTTTGTTTCTTTAACTTACGCGTACTTCCAGCAATTTCGCCTCTTTGTTTTGATTTGGCCGTACCCTGGCGTTTGTTTGCCATGATTTGCTTCACATCGAGGTAGATGGCATGATCGTTTGGTTCAATTCCAAATACGGAATCGTCAAGCACGACAGTACGTTCTGTTTTTTCGCCGTTGATTTTATAAACTGTTAGCTCCATCTTTCTACGATTAAATATGATCCTATTGGTCCTGGAACCGATCCTTTGATTAATAATAAATTCTCTTCGGGGATGATCTTCATTATTTTGAGGTTGATCATCTTAACTCTGCTATGTCCGGTATGACCAGCCATGCGAATACCTTTAAAAACACGTGAAGGCCATGAAGATGCACCTACTGAACCAGGGGCTCTGAGACGGTTATGCTGACCATGTGTGGCTCCACCAACACCACTAAACCCATGCCTTTTGACAACGCCCTGGAAACCTTTACCTTTCGTAATACCAACCACATCAATAAATTCACCTTCGATAAATACATCAACGTTGACCTCTTCACCAAATGTTTTTTGATGACCCGGCTCAAACCTGGTAAACTCTCTTACTATCTTTTTAGGTGTAACACCTGCTTTCTTAAAATGACCAGCCAGGGGCTTGTTGGTATGCTTTTCCTTCTTGTCTTCGTAAGCAAGTTGAATGGCATCATAGCCATCAACCTCTTTTGTTTTTACCTGTGTTACCACACATGGACCTGCTTCAACGATGGTACATGGCACATTCTTGCCATTCTCATCAAAGATTCCGGTCATTCCAATTTTCTTTCCAATTATTCCTGACATTATTCGATAATGTTTTATGTTGCCAAATTAATCTTTCAATTCCTTAGATCAAACTTTTATTTCCACTTCAACACCACTGGGCAGCTCAAGTTTCATGAGGGCATCAATGGTTTTTGTAGTCGAACTGTAAATGTCAAGCAGCCTTTTGTAGGAGGAGAGCTCGAATTGCTCTCTTGATTTTTTGTTCACAAAAGTCGCACGGTTTACTGTAAAGATTTTCTTGTTTGTTGGCAGAGGTATAGGTCCGCTAACAACAGCTCCGGTAGTCTTCACAGTCTTGACGATCTTCTCGGCTGATTTATCCACCAGATTGTGATCGTATGACTTCAGTTTTATTCTTATCCTTTGACTCACTGTAAATGTTTATTAAATGATTTGAAATTTTGCTTTAAACTTTTACCACGTATCCTTTGATTTTGTATAAAACCTGCTCCAGTAATTCATTTGGCAGGTCGGCATAATGAGAAAACTCCAGATTGTAATTCGCACGACCTGAGGTTAAAGATCTGAGTTGGGTGACATAGCCAAACATTTCAGCCAATGGCACCTTTGCTCTTAAAACCTGAGCATTATATTTGGATTCAACGTCTTCGATATGTCCACGGCGCCTGTTGAGGTCGCTGCTTATTTCTCCTATGTAAAGGTCGGGAGTAATTACTTCAAGGCGCATAATTGGTTCAAGAAGTGTAAGACTCATCGAACGGGCAGCATTTCGGAAACCTATTTTGGCTGCAATTTCGAAAGCGAGCGGATCAGAATCGATCTGGTGGAAAGTGCCGTTTTTGAGGACTACCTTCATGTTGTAAACCGAAAAACCAGCAAGCACTCCATTCATCATCGACATTTCAAATCCACGTTTTGCTGCGTTTATATATTCTTTGGGCAATGCGCCACCTTTAATTTGATCAACAAACTGAAGGCCTCTGACTTCTTTATCATCGGCAGGTCCGATTTCAAAAGTGATATCGGCAAATCTGCCTTTGCCACCTGTTTGTTTCTTATAGATTTCCTGGTAAATTATCGAATTCCGGAATGCTTCTTTGTACGACACCTGCGGTTTCCCCTGGTTGCATTCGATGTTGTGATCGCGCCTGAGTTCATCTAACCTGACTTCAAGATGCAACTCGCCCATACCACTAACTATGGTCTGACCAGTTTCCTCATCCAATCTGACTTTAAATGTCGGGTCTTCCTCGGCAATTTTGACGAGATGGGATTGAAGTTTTTCTACATCATCCTGTGTTTTAGGCTCAACTGCCATGTTTATTACCGGTTCCGGAAATTTAATATTTTCAAGAACAAGAGGATGATTAATAGCAGTAAGTGAATCGCCTGTTCTGATTTCTTTAAACCCAACCAAAGCACAAATGTTGCCAGCTTCAACCTTTTCGAGGGGCTGATATTTGTTAGCATGCATCTGCATTAAACGGGTAATGCGTTCTTTCTTGCCGGTGTTAGCGTTCAACACCTGCTCTCCGGATTGTATCGCTCCGGAATAAACCCTTAAAAAGGCAATTTTGCCGACGTATGGATCGGTTTTGATTTTGAACGCAAGAGCTGCAAAATTTTCGCTTGGGTCAGCGTTTCTTGTTTCTTGCTTTTCGGTGTAGGGATTTATCCCAACCACGGGCGGAAGGTCGAGGGGACTGGGGAGATAGGCAGCGACAGCATCAAGAAGCTTTTGTACCCCTTTATTTTTGAATGCAGCGCCACACATCACCGGTGTAATTCTCAACTCAAGGGTTGCCTTTCTTATCGCCTGACGCATTTCGTCTGGTGTAAGAGAGTTGGGGTCTTTTAGAAACTTCTCCAACAATTCGTCGCTTTCTTCAGCAACTCCTTCGATCAATCGGGTACGATAATCATGAACAGTTTCTTTGATTTCTTCAGGAATTTCAACTTCGATGATTTTGGTTCCATAAAAATCAACTTCCCATTCATACGCTTTGTTTGTAATCAGGTCAACAACTCCTCTGAAGTTATCTTCTTCCCCAATCGGTATTTGAAGCGGAATCGGATTTGCCCCGAGTTTATCTTTAATCTGATCAACCACATTAAAAAAATCAGCCCCGGAACGATCCATCTTATTGATGAAACTGATCCGAGGAACATGATATTTATCAGCCTGGCGCCATACAGTTTCCGATTGTGGTTCTACACCTCCGACAGCGCAAAATACAGCAATGGCGCCATCAAGAACTCTTAATGATCTTTCAACTTCAACTGTAAAATCAACGTGTCCGGGTGTATCGATGATATTGATTTTGTGCTGCTGGCTGTTGAAATCCCAAAAAACAGTTGTTGCTGCAGAGGTAATCGTAATTCCACGCTCCTGCTCCTGCACCATATAATCCATGGTAGCAGCTCCGTCATGCACTTCACCGATCTTGTAATTGATGCCGGAATAATACAGAATCCGCTCAGTTGTCGTGGTTTTACCCGCGTCAATGTGCGCCATGATTCCGATGTTCCTAGTATTTTTCAACTCGTTTAGCATCTCAATTACTGATCTTGCTGCAATTTAATTGATTAAAACCTGAAATGGGAGAAGGCTTTGTTAGCTTCAGCCATACGGTGTGTATCTTCTTTCTTTTTGTAAGCGCCACCTTCTTCCTTAAATCCAGCAACGATCTCAGCGGCAAGTTTTCTTCCCATTGATTTTTCGTTGCGCTTGCGTGCAAACAGAATAAGGTTTTTCATACCTATGGACTGCTTGCGTGAAGGTGGAATCTCTGTTGGTATCTGAAATGTAGCACCCCCCACCCTGCGGCTTCTTACCTCAACAGATGGAGTGACATTTGCAAGTGCTTTCTTCCAAACTTCCAAAGCGTTTTCCTTTGTTCTTTCTTCTACCAGATCCATTGCTTCATAAAAGATACTGTAAGCCGTCTCTTTTTTACCACGAAGCATAATGTTGTTCACGAACTTTGTTACAAGTTGATCGTTGTACCTTGGATCGGGAAGAACAATTCTCTTTTTTGGTCTCGCTTTCCTCATTAGTATTCCTAATTAAGAATGTTATTTTATTGAATGATTATTTCTGTTTTGGCCGTTTGGTTCCATATTTTGACCTTCTTTGCTTACGACCATCAACACCGGAGGTATCTAAAGCACCCCTGATAATATGGTACCTAACACCTGGAAGATCTTTAACACGACCGCCACGGATCATCACGATCGAGTGTTCCTGGAGGTTATGACCTTCGCCCGGGATGTAAGCATTCACCTCTTTCCCATTAGTAAGCCTAACCCTTGCAACCTTACGCATGGCCGAATTCGGCTTTTTTGGTGTTGTTGTGTAAACACGAACACAAACGCCTCTCCGCTGTGGACAACTATCCAGAGCGGGAGACTTACTTTTTGCTGTCAACTTCTTGCGTCCTTTGCGAACTAACTGTTGTATCGTCGGCATAATCAGACTTTTAATATTAATTTCATTAAACAAATCCCCAATTTTTTGGGGGTGCAAAAGTATCAATTATTCTTAACCAAACAAGATTATTGATAAAAAATCTTGAAACTTTTCGTTTGGCAAAATGCCGTTAATAAATCAGAGGGAAATTAAAAGGAAGGATACACCAAGATCTTCGAGGCAAAATGGCAGTTGATCCAATTGAACCTACTGTACCATTAGAAACCTTTAACTACCTCATTTTATCAGGTTTCCTTAAAATTTCTCTTCAAAAAACAAAGTGCAATTTCACTAACAATTGGCATACATGCATTCTGAAATTGCGGGTGCAAAAGTACACTTATTTTCTTTAAAACAAACTTTGACTAAAATATTTTTTATTTTTATTCAATTCCCCATCCTTACATCCATCTTCGAAAAAAATGAGATGGTTTTTGCACAGGTGCTCATTTTCTGTTTAGCTTTGCAGCCTCAATAATATTGACCGAAAAAGTGAACCTCGTCAACAGAATAAATGCATTTGCCAAATTGGGTGAAGTACTTAGGAATCCCGATCCTGAGTATTTTCGTAGTTTGGCCAGCGACATCAGGAAACTGAAAGAGTTGGTTCAAAGCAGTCAGTATGACAATCCCTGGTTCACTCCTGATGATGTTCAATTTGCACTTAACGCCATTGGTTTATCCCTCAGGGTTTCTCAACTCGAGAAGTGGGTTAAAAAATACTGCACCAGGTCCTTAGAGCATCGATCGCCAAAACAAATTGGTGTAGTCATGGCTGGTAATATTCCACTTGTTGGTTTTCACGATTACCTCAGTGTATTGATTTCAGGTCATCAGTTGCTGGCTAAACTCTCTTCGGATGATAAAAAATTACTTCCGCTTCTCCACCGGATTCTTGTCAAAATTGAACCCGGGTTCAGCAAACTGGTAACATTCACTGAGGGTACGATTGGTGGTTTTGATGCCATAATTGCTACAGGGAGCAACAATACAGCACGATATTTCGAATTCTATTTTGAAAAATACCCCCACATTATCCGGAAAAACAGGAATTCTGCTGCAGTAATTAATGGCAATGAATCTGACGAGGAGTTGCATGGATTAGGCGAGGATATTTTCAGGTATTTCGGATTGGGCTGCCGGAATGTTTCGAAGCTATATGTACCGAAAAACTATAAATTCGAAAAACTTTACGAATCATTGCAGGATTTTATTGATGTGATCAATCATCACAGGTACAAAAACAATTACGACTATAACAAAGCGGTTTATCTTATTAATAAAACTCCCCATTTGGACAACGGCTTCCTTATCTTAAAAGAGGACTCAAGAATTAGTTCCCCGATGTCAATTCTATTTTATGAAAAGTACAATAGTCTCAATGATCTGAAACTACTTTTGCAAAGCAGAAGCAACGAATTACAGGCCATTGTCTCCGCAGGAAAACCAAATTTTTATAAAAACTCGGTTTCACCCGGAAAAACTCAATTTCCAGAGCTTTCTGATTATGCTGATGGAGTTGATACCTTGCAGTTTTTATCAGCATTGAAATAATTTTTTTTTCCTGCTTGTTGTTTTTAAATTTAAAGATACTAATTTTGCACCCCCAAATTAAATAGATTTTTTATCATGAAAAAAGACATTCATCCAAAAGAATACAAGTTCGTGGTCTTTCAGGATATCTCAAACGGATACTCATTTTTAAGCAAGTCCACTGCAACAAGTAAAGAGACCACCAAGTGGGAAGACGGGAAAGAATATCCATTGATCAAGCTTGAAATTTCACACACTTCACATCCTTACTTTACGGGTAAAATGAAGTTGATTGATACCGCCGGTCGTGTTGATAAATTCAGGAGCAGATACAAAAAGCATCTCGAAAACAAAGTATAATTACCGAAAGGTACCTAATAAATTTATCAGCTCTCAGATTAACTGAGGGCTTTTTTGTTTTGGAGATCAGCGTTTAGCTGGTGATAAAGCATTTTTTGATTGGTTGAAGATAAACGCGAAAGGAAAAATACTACATTTGCCAAAAAAAATCATTGTATGAATTATGTACTATTTGATGATTATGCGCGCAACCACCTTTTGCCGCTAACATTTACAAAGCCTGTTGCTGACCTCAGGATTGGGATTCTTACCATCAGGGAAAAGTGGGAGAGTTTACTCAAGGAAAAAACGACCACCCTAACCGAGGATTATCTGGAAAAGAAATACCCTGTAAAAACTTCCAAAGGAACAATACTGATCAATGCCTCAATTTTACCAACCCCAGAGTTGATCAGAAAAATCAGGAAGCTTGGTGAAAATGAGTCGCTTGTTAATGAAGAGTGTATTATTGCCCAGAACATCAACACTGAAAACCTGGACGGCACACTAGAACAGGACAGTGACAAGATACAATCCATCACTCTTCGTGAGCAATTTATAAAGGTGAACTACACCTGGGATATTTTCACCCATAACCATGAGGCCATTGTGCATGATTTCCCAATTGCGACCCGTGGGCGTAGTGCCCAAAAACCTGATTCTTCAAACACTGTCCTCGGCAAAGGGAAACTTTTTATTGACAAAAGTGCAAAGGTGAATGGCGCAATACTGAACACCTCCACTGGTCCAATATTTATTGGTAAGGATGCAGAGGTAATGGAAGGCGCCATGATACGCGGGCCTTTTGCCCTTTGTGAAGGAGCAGTTGTGAAAATGGGAGCCAAGATTTATGGAGCGACCACAGTGGGTCCTTATTCCAAGGTGGGTGGTGAGTTAAACAACGTTGTAATTATGGGTTATTCGAACAAAGCTCACGATGGCTTCCTGGGAAATTCTGTGATCGGTGAATGGTGCAATATTGGGGCAGACACAAATTCATCAAATCTCAGAAATACTTACGATGAAGTGAAAGTGTGGAATTATCCGAACCAAACATTCATGTCCACCGGTCTGCAGTTCTGTGGTTTGATCATGGGCGATCATTCCAAATGTGCAATTAACACCATGTTTAATACTGGTACTGTAATTGGTGTGAATGCAAACATTTTCGGTGCAGGATTTCAGCGCAATTTCATCGCGTCATTTTCATGGGGAGGTACAGCCGGTTTCTCACATTATGATGCCGACAAGGCCATTGATGTTGCAAGATTAGTTTACAAACGACGTGGGGTTGATTTTACTGAAGAGGATGAAGCAATCCTCAGGCACGTTCACAAATTAACCAGGATTAACAGGAGATACTAATTTTCATGTCAATAGGGCTAATCATTCCTAAAAATGTAATCAAAACAACAAGCTACGGGCCATCACAAAAAAATCCCGATTGTATTCAAAGCAAATTTTAAATCATTAATCGGCCTTTACACAACTTAATAACGAAATGCTGTTCTTACATTGATAGGACTGATGAGCATTGAATTTAACGCAATGAAAGCCATCACACCTTTATTTCAATCCTCACTATCAGCCATTTTCTTAAGACCCAGTTCATTCATTTGGCATGTTGTTTGGCATTGAGAGTTTCATTCTTTAGTTTTTATTACTTAAAGATTTGATTTTTAATTTGTTATTAAATAAAACATCACCAATTGCTTTCAATTTGCCTATTTAACATTCATCGTTAGGCAAAAAATAAATTTTAATTGACAATTTGACACCATTTTAAATATGTTTGGACAATCAAGCCATGACAGCATTATTCTGAGCGAGATCATTGAGGGAGATACTGAATTTATCCCACTACTTTCGCAGGAAGACGAGGATTTGATCAATTCGGAGGATGTTCCTGAAACATTACCAATTCTGCCTTTGCGCAATACAGTTCTCTTTCCGGGCGTGGTAATTCCAATTACCGTTGGCAGAGACAAGTCTATCCGGCTGGTACGTGAAGCTTACAACAAGAAGAAGCCCATCGGCGTAATCGCTCAAAGGGAAGCAGAAATTGAAGACCCAAAACCGGAAGACCTCTTCGGGATAGGGACAGTAGCATCGATTATGAAAGTGTTGCAAATGCCTGACGGAAACACCACAGTGATCATCCAGGGTAAAAAGCGGTTTAAACTCGATGAAATGATTACCGACGAACCCTACTTTATGGCCAAAGTTTCTGCTTATGAATCACAAAACCGGTTTGTCCATGACAAGAATTTTCAGGCGCTGATTTCTTCGCTAAAAGATCTTTCGATTCAGATAATTACTATTTCGCCAAATATCCCAAGTGAGGCTGCATTTGCCATAAAGAACATTGAGAGCCCTGTATTTTTGGTCAATTTCATTTCAAGTAACCTGAATGTTACCACTTCAGAAAAGCAGACCCTGCTTGAGATTTCTGATGTTAACCAGCGCGCTACAAATGTACTTTCTGCATTGAGTAAAGAATTACAGATGCTGGAGCTGAAAAACCAGATCCAGGACAAGGTGAAACATGAACTGGATAAGCAGCATCGCGACTACATTCTCAACCAGCAGTTAAAAACCATTCAGGAGGAGCTGGGCGGGTCAAGCCAGCAGCAACAGGTCGAGGAGTTGAAAAAGCTGGCTGCTGCAAAAAAATGGTCCAAAGAGGTACAGGAGGTATTTGATAAAGAGGTAAACAAACTTCACCGGATTAACCCCAATTCGATGGATTATTCTATCCAGGTAAACTATCTGGAAACACTTGTTGAATTGCCATGGAACGAATTTACCAACGACAATTTCGACCTGAGTCATGCTCAGAAGATACTGGACAAAGATCATTTTGGCCTGGAGAAAGTCAAAGAGCGCATCATCGAGTATCTGGCAGTGCTTAAATTAAAAAAGGACATGAAGTCTCCGATCATATGCCTGACAGGACCTCCGGGGGTTGGCAAAACCTCCCTGGGCCGGTCAATTGCACGGGCACTTGAGCGGAAATATATCCGCATGTCGTTAGGAGGGTTGCGGGATGAAGCCGAGATTCGTGGCCATCGAAAAACATACATCGGCGCCATGCCGGGAAGGATCATTCAAAGCATTAAAAAAGCCAAATCATCCAATCCGGTTTTTGTGCTTGACGAAATTGACAAAGTAATCGGGGCCAACATCAATGGCGACCCTTCGGCAGCGCTGCTCGAAGTACTTGACCCGGAGCAGAACACCACTTTTTATGACAATTTTCTTGAACTGGAATACGACCTATCGAGGGTATTGTTCATTGCCACTGCCAATACGCTCAGCACGGTTCATCCGGCTTTGCGCGACCGTATGGAGGTAATTGACATCAGCGGTTATTTGCTGGAGGAAAAAATTGAAATTGCCAAACGTTACCTCATTCCAAAACAACTTAAAGAGCATGGCATTAAAGCCTCTCAACTGTCATTTAGCAGACAATCTTTACAAACCCTTATTGAAGAATACACGCGTGAGTCAGGAGTGCGTTTGCTCGAGAAAAATGTTGCCAAATTGATCAGAAGCAGAGCGCGGTTTATCGCAGAAAATTTAGACTATGAAAAAAAGATTACACCTGCTGAAATCTCCAGAATTCTTGGCGCCCCAAAATTCCAGAAAGATCAGCGGATTACCAATGAGGTTGCCGGAGTGGTTACAGGTCTTGCATGGACAGCTGTAGGTGGTGAAATCCTGTTTGTGGAAGCAAGCCTTAGCCGGGGAAAAGGGCTGATGACTATGACCGGAAACCTGGGCGAAGTCATGAAAGAATCGGCCACCATTGCTTATGAGTATATCAAGGCGCATTCTGACTGGCTCAATATCAACCCGGATATTTTTCAAAAATACAACCTGCATGTTCATATACCCGAAGGTGCAACCCCAAAGGATGGACCGTCGGCAGGTATAACACTGCTCACAGCCATTGCCTCAGTTTTTACGCAACGCAAGGTCAGGGATAAAATAGCAATGACCGGTGAAATTACTCTTCGTGGAAAAGTACTTCCGGTTGGCGGGATAAAAGAGAAAATTCTGGCCGCCAAAAGAGCACGGATCGATACCATCATTTTATCACGTGAAAACGAAAAGGACATCAAAGAAATCCCTGAGAAGTACATTACAGGACTGAGCTTTGTTTACGTGGACTCGATGCTCGAAGTGATGAATTATGCTTTACTGAAGGAATTGGTTAAAAATCCGGCTCAGATTCTTCGCAACTAAAATTCAGAAATAATGAAACGGTTTCTTTTAATGATCAAATACAGGCAGTACAGGTGGGCGGCAAGGCTCACCGGCCTGCTTGGAATGGTGTTTTTTATATCCTACTTCACAGCAACCGGATTTTTAGAATTTGACATACAGGGAGAAGAACTCACTTTTGTAATCATTCTATTCTCGATGTGCCTGATCGCATACATCCTCAGTTGGTTTATCGAAATTATTGGGGGATTACTCCTGACCATATCCGCTGTTTTATTGCCATTTTATGTGCAACTAAACGAAGGCATTTCCGCCAGTAAATCATTAATCTATTATGGTTTACCATTCCTGATCCCTGGCATACTCTTCATCATTGCCTGGTGGATTAAGGTGATGAGAAAAACAGCCCCCGAGCAATAATCAAAAGGTAGTTGACCGGGGTTGAAATCAATGTTTCATGATCAGAAAATGAAACTTATCTTCAGGTAGTTTTTTCCCCAGTAAAATAATCTCCCTTATATTTGAATAACACGTTGAAGGTAGTAAGGCTGCCATAAATCCGGGTAATGTACTGCTGAAGGTTCACCTTATCTTCGTCGGAAAGTTCGCTGCTGTTGATACGTTGCTCCATTACCCTTAGCCGGTCGCGGACCATTACAATCTTGTGAAAAAAAGCTTCGATAGGAATTTCCTTATTTGAAAGATCTTTTCGTCCCGGTTCCAAAATCATGGTTCCACCGATCCACTTCTCCCCCATTTCCACTGTTTCCTGTATGTCGGAAAATCGTCGTAACACTTTCACCATCATGCTTTCCACCTGCTCGAGGCTGACCAGGTCACGATCGGGTTCCATGACCTCGATAATTTCAAGGCCGCCAAAATCCCTTTTTATCCTTCGCCAGCCATGTTCAGCAAACACAATTTCAAAATAATCAGAGGAGGCCTGAATGACTACTCCAACGCCAAAATCGGGATGTTTAACCCTTGAGCCAATTCCTAACGTATTTTCTTCCATATTTCATTGAATAATTAAAGTGAACTGCAATTTTAACAGAAAAATTTCATTTACCCGGTTTTGTTCGCCAAAAAAAAATATTTTTGCACAAATTTAATGAACCAAAAGGTTATCACTAATCAAATCAGTAACATAACTAAATTAGGAGGAAAAATGTTTAAAAAAATCACTTTATTGGCTGTTGCTGCGATTTTCATTGCAGCATGTGGCAACGCACCGGAAAAACCGAAAGACGAAGCCGAAGTAGCGGAAATTCCTGAAGTCACCGTTGACGATTTTTGGGCTACCCCGGACGAATACGTTGGCAAAGAAGTGGCTATGCAGGGCGTTGTTGTTCATGTGTGTAAAGAAGGAGGCAAACGCATGTTTATTGTTGGCGAAAATCCTGATGATCGTTTGCAGATTAAAGCCGGTGACGATATTTCTGCATTTGCCGTGGAACTCGAAGGAAGTATGGTTGAGGTCAAAGGCGTGCTCGACGAGTTGAGAATTGATGAAGCCTACCTGCAAAACTGGGAAAATGAACTCCGTGCAGATAATCCGGAATCAGAAATGAAAATTCACAGAGGGGAAGAAGGACATGAACATGGCGAAGAAGATGTTCAGTATGAATGGGATCAGATTGCCAACTACCGCGAAATGCTGGCTGAAACTGAAGATGATCATCTTTCATTTTATTCGCTGATTGCTTCCAGTTTTGTTGAAATCAAGTAATCGTCATGATTCTAAAACTTTTAAGGTCGGTTAGGTTACCGGCCTTTTTTAATTATTAAGATTATGGCACAAATCAAATGGCGCAAATGGAACAGGGCAACTCACCGCGACCTGGGTTATTTTTTCGTGGCAATGTGCATCATTTACGGACTTTCAGGTATTGCAATCAACCATATTGGAGATTGGAACCCAAGTTATGTTTACATCAATAAAACCATCGAAATCGGTCATCCCATTGCCCCCAAACTTACAAAACAGGAGGTAAAAGACCTTCTGGAAAAAGTGGGTGAAGCGGATAGCTACAAGCACCACATGATGGCCAATGAAGAAACGCTTAAGGTGTTTCTCCATGGCGGGAGTGCGTTGATCGACATCAACACGGGTGAAGGCCAGATTGAAAAAGTAATGCGAAGACCCATTTTTCACGCAGTAAATTTTCTGCACTACAACCCTAAAAAATGGTGGGTCTGGTTTTCGGATGCCTTTGCCATCGGGATGATCGTCCTTGCGATTACAGGACTTTTTATCCTGAAAGGGAAAAACGGCATTACCCGCCGGGGGGCAGTCATAACCATTGCCGGAATTATTATTCCGGTCATTTTTCTTTTGCTTTATTATTGATCCGGCCTGGGGGCTGAAGCCCCTTCTGCAATCGCCTTCTCTATTAGAAACCCAGTCAGATTTCCTCCAACGAATGACTTTGGCAAAAACCTAACGAGGTTGAAACGATCTGCTTCATCACCATTTGTCCAGCCAAAATCCCCCCGCCAATCTGCATCCTGATTCCAATGGTTTAACAGTAACACTGGAAAAATGATTACCAGTTGTTGTGTTGATTTAATGAGACTTTCAATGACAAATGCACTGAAGTTCAAAGCAACATTTCAAATGACGATCAGCGGAGAACTTTTTGAGCAATTGATTTAGTACTGAATGATGGAGGAACAAAGCCACTATCTGATGAGCTCAATCGTAAAACTGATGTTCAATTGCCTTACATTTTAAATCGGTTTTTAATAATCTGGATTATACCTATCTTTACTGCCAAATTCGAAATGCCATGCCTAAATGCTCAAGCGGTATTTATGAAAATCACCCTGTGACTTTTTCCAGTGCCATATGGCATTTCAGACGCTATTTGATCAACATGCTATTCTGGTTGGTTTCAGGGCAAATCGAAGCAAAGTTTCAACAAAAATCAAGGTAAGACATTATGACGGCACTACTACTTTATCTTTTTCTGGCTCTTTTTGTTTCATTCATATGTTCCATTATGGAAGCGGTGCTGCTCACCACGCCACAATCGTTCCTTATCGTAAAAAATGAATATGGGCATAGTTGGGCAAAATTTTACATCGAATTAAAAACAAAGATTGATAAGCCCTTATCTGCCATTTTAACGTTGAACACGGTCGCACATACCGTCGGTGCTGCCGGAGTTGGTGCACAGGCTATCAAAGTATTCGGGGAACCCTATTTCGGTGTTGTTTCAGCTGTTTTAACGATCATGATTCTTGTATTTACTGAAATCATTCCGAAAACAATTGGCGCCAGATATTGGAGAAGCCTGTCAAAGGTATCCTACTACACGATCAAAATTATGATTTTGATCACTTACCCGCTGGTGTTGCTTTCGATTATAATCACAAAGCTATTCTCCGGCAGCAACAGCGGGTTAACAACCAGCAGGGAGGAAATTGCAGCCCTGGCAAGCATAGGCGTTGACGAAGGCGTTTTTACAGAAAAAGAAAACAAGATCATCCAGAATATTCTTAGACTTAAAAATGTCAAAGTAACTGAAATCATGACTCCAAGAGTGGTATTGGCGGTAGCAGATGAAAATCTGACATTGAATGATTTTCTCAAAAACAAGGATTACCTGAAGTTTTCCCGTATCCCAGTCTATTCTGATAACGATGACAATATCACAGGTTATGTCTTCAGGCAAACCGTTTTTGAAAAGCTGGCCGAAGACAATCATAACCTGAAATTAAAAGACATTAAGAGAGACATCATCTTTGCTCCGGGTTCGATGGTCTTATTCACCCTGTGGGAAGAATTGCTTGACAAAAAGGAACATATAGCGCTAATAGTGGATGAATATGGCGGGCTGGATGGTATTGTAACTATGGAAGATATTATCGAAACTCTGCTGGGGCTGGAAATACTGGACGAAAAAGACACCATCACCGATATGCAAAAATTTGCCAGGGAAAGATGGAAGACAAGACAGATTAAATATAACCTGCTGGATAAACTGGACTAGCCTGATTGAAAATGATTACTGATGACAAACACACTTTGGCGCAATCCCTTGAAAAAGTATTGCTTTAACCAGGACAATCGAAAGAACATAACTACAAAAAAATAATCGTACCAACTTCAAAACTATTTTGGGATGCTTATACAAATCTTACTTCTCGTTCTGGGATTTTCCATTCTTATCATAGGAGCTGACTGGCTGGTGGATGGCGGATCGTCACTGGCCAGGAAATTCAAGGTATCTGACCTCGCCATCGGGCTTACCGTGGTGGCTTTCGGTACCTCCATGCCCGAATTGGTTGTCAATGTTTTTGCAGCAATGCAGGGACAGGCGGATATCGTCTTTGGTAACATCATTGGGAGCAACAATTTCAACCTGTTCGCCATCCTCGGAATTGCAGGCCTGATTTCTCCACTGGTGGTTCAATCAAGCACTGTGTGGAAAGAAATTCCGCTTTCATTCGCAGCAGCGCTGTTGCTCTTTTTACTTGCCAACAATTTTTTCTCCGCAAATGCTGCACTTGAAAGGATAGACGGCTTTGTTCTACTCATTTTTTTCTGCTCATTTCTTTTCTATGTCTTCAGGCAGCTGAAAACAGATATGACTGCTCAGGAAGTGAAAAAAAAAGAATTAACTGGCTTCAAAATCTGGCTGTATATTATTGACGGGCTTTCTTTTTTAATCCCACAAAAGATTCCGGCCTAAGCCATCCCATTCACCATTAGCTTCACCATTACATTCAAACAGCCGGAGATGAACCCCCGGCTGATTTATTCTCTGTGTTCGGCTTAGGCTCCAGCCTAAGCCGTATCTATTTCTGCAGGCTCTGCCTGTCAGGGCTCTGCCGAGAAAAAACTGTCAGTTCGACAAAGAAAATCATCAGGTTGATCTTGCAGGCCGGAGCCTGCCTTGATAATCCAGACGAGGCAGAGCCTCGTCTGAACATCGGGTCAGAAAAAAACTGTCAATGCGACAAAGAAAATCATCAGATTGATCTTGCAGGCTGGAGCCTGCCATAATAGAACAGACGAGGCAGAGCCTCGTATGAACATCGGGTCATAAACAACTTTTTTATTATATGAGCGACTAAAAAACAAATCAGACTGATCTCGCAGGCTGGAGCCTGCCATAATAGAACAGACGAGGCAGCGCCTCGCCTGAACATCATGTAAATAGAATGTTAGAACATTATTGGTAGGTAATATATAGCGATAGGATCGCTCCAGGCGATCCTATCGCTGGAAGACTTTTACATCACCACAAGCCGCTTTGTTACAACCTCCCCTCCTATCTCCATTCTGATCACATACAACCCAGGCTTGAAGCTGCTCACATCGAGCACGGCCTCATTGCCGGTAAAACCGGATTGTTCGATCACCCTTCCATCCATATCAGTAATGGAATAGCTGACCTCACTTTCATTTTCGGGGATGGAGATCGTAACCAGGTCATCGGCCGGGTTGGGATACAGCTCAACTTGTGCCTGATCATTGTCGGACGTGGTTAATTCTTCGCCAATCTTCAGTCCTTTTGCAACATCCGCATGATCAAACCATGCCACCGAAGTCCGCGTAGCCAGCACGCTTTCGGTAAAGATACCGGCCTGAATGCATGTTCCCATGCTGATATTTACACTATACCTCTGCTGCCATGTTGTGCCGTTATAAGAGGTAAACACCTTGAAGTTAGTGCCGTTGCGCTGTATCTTCATCCAATGGATCAGCTGCGCTACCTGGCTCGCATTGCGCATGGCTTTGTTGTCAAGTGTACGGTACCCAATAAACACATTGGGATTGTACAGTCTTGTTTTGAACAGGATGGTTTTTGCACCGGGCGAACAACTTTCACGCATCATCACGCCAGCCCAGCCGCCATTTTCAACATCGGCCAAACGTGCAATAACTGTTACCTTAGATTCGCAAATATCCTGGTAAACAAAATGATACACATCATTGAGGGTGGTGGACTGGCCGGTGGCGGTGAGTTGGAAAGTACCCCCGTTCAACTCAGGATTATAATCTGATGAGCCGTTGGCTGCCGGGCTTGTGTTGCATTTTTCCCATGGATAGGGCCAATTGCTTACAGTAATTTTCACCTCGTTGCTTATAGCGGGATTTCCCCAGGTGGGTGAAACACAACCTACCTGCGCCAGTCGCCTGAACCAGGTGGTTTGGGTCAGAACATCAGGTTGATACGTGTTGGTGTGTGTACCACTGATCTCAATATCTGTCCAGTCAGATAGCTCTGTTTTGAACTGCCATTTAAATTCCAGCGGACCATAGTATCCCAATGGTTCGGAAATGCTGAAGAGCAATTCAGGCTGGGTGTTGGCCGGGATGGTCTGGACTTCGCCTATTTCACCGCCATCATCAGGATTGAAGCAGGCATCCTGTGGACCAAATTCGTAGGCGCCCATGTCAATAGTGCCAATTTCGTTTGGATGATTTTTATCTACTTTTCTGGGATAGCCTACTCCACGAATGTCGTTTTCTTCTTCAATATCAAAGTAATCGTCCAAACCGGTATCGGCGCAGGGGGATTCTCGGGGAATAATGAAATCGTTATTTTCAGGATCTGTGAAAAGAGGGTCATTGGTAGTGTTGTTATTGGTTGCTGTAAAGGTGTTCGTTTTTACGCCACCATCTTCCACAAAAACATCCCCCGGTTCATTGGAATAACAGGAATAATTGAGGGTTGTAGCAGCGTCATATACCACATAGAATTCATGTCCGTAGTCTCCTTCAAGCCCGGTAGCTGTATTGCCCCACACAATAGAGTTATTAAGCGTAACAACTCCCTCATTTGCATTGGCCGCACCCCCTCCATACTGGCCTGCACTGTTTTTGGAAATGGTTCCGTTGGTCAGTGTCGTTTCAGAAGATTGGTTATTGAAATAACCACCTCCATTTAAACCGGCTTCATTATTCGTGATAAGAACATTATAAAATGTTGCCGTTGAATAATAATTGGTGTAAACACCTCCACCAGATTTACCAGCTATATTTCTATTGATTGTAGTATTGATAAAAACCGGAGAAGCATCGTCATTGTTAAATACACCTCCACCATTTTGACCGGCCTGATTGTCAATAACTATTGTATTGTTGAATTCCGGAGATGAAGAATTAAAATTGTAAATACCTCCACCATTTTGACTGGCCTGGTTGTCATGAATCAAAGTATTGGTGAATTTGGGAGCCGAATTGTTATTGTTATATACCCCTCCACCATTGGTGGAATGATTTCCCTGGATTGTGACATCTGTAAGAATGGGTGATGAAGGTTGAAGTGCAAAAACGCCCTGGTTATTGCAAATTCCTCCTCCATTGGCTTCAGCAACATTATCTATGAAGTCAACTTTGTTCAGGATCGGTGATGAGCCGTTGTTATACATACCTCCACCATTTATATCAGCATAATTGGCTTCTATTAACACATTGGTAAGATTGGGAGACGATGGTAGATTATTATAATCTCCCTCATTATTACAAATTCCACCACCATTATGATTGGAATAATTGCCATTAATAATGACATCAGTCATACCGGGAGAAGAGCCGTTGTTAAAAATCCCACCCCCGTTATAGTCAGCGTAATTACCAATAATTTCAACATTTTCGATAACAGGAAAAGACGCAATATTTGCAATTCCTCCACCATTAAGCAGGGCATAATTAGCGATGATTTTAAGATTTGTGAGTGTTGGAGAACAATTGTCATAATTCAAAATGCCACCACCACTATAATTGGGATTATTATCCGCAGAGCTTGCATTCCCACCCATAATGGTAAACCCGTCAAGAATAGCGGTATTGTCCAGCGTGTATGCTTCAGGATGGTAAAACACATGATAACAGTTGTCATCGCCGGTTCCATTCTGATACCCGCCTTCAGTCACATCGAATTCATCATTTCCAAGCAGGTCGCCGCTGAGGATGGTTTCGTTGGCTTCAAAATCGCGGTCAGCCAGGTCAAAGACTTCCGGGTCTTCATTTCCGGCAAATCCGCCGTAAATGGCCACTCCATTCTGCATCCTGAAATGATACAGGTTCTGTTCTTCACCCTCCTCACCATAATCATAGGTTGGGGTGTAGGTACCGGCTTCTACCCAGATCTGGAATCCTGCACCTGCTATATCCAGCGCGCCCTGGAGGGTTTTCTTGGCAAATTCCCAGCTAAAGCCGTCTCCGCTATCATCAGGACGGTCTTTGTCAACAAAAATGATATTGGGATTTGGGTCTTCCCCGTTTTTATACTCATAAGCGCCCATATCAATGATGGCTTCTTTAGCGGCATTTTTGTCTAAAATTCGGTCATATCCTGCACCGCGGATATCGAAAGGCAAATTGTTGTATACATTATTGCCGGCGTCAACGCAGGGGGACAAGCCAATCATCCGGTAATCGCCGTTCAGTGGATTGACAAACAGCGGATTTTGTGTAATGCAGTTGTTGAACTCAATTTCTTCCCAATAATCATCAATATCACCTTCTCCATCGGAATAACAGGAATAATTCATGTTGATTCCGTACCCTTTTTTACCCCCTTGAATGACGGATATCTGTTTTCCTTCTTCTTCGGCAGTATTTCCCCAGATGATACTGTTATGTATGGCTACATTGGCTGCAATTGAAAAGATCCCGCCACCAGCCCATGCAGCATGGTTATCTGTCACTGTAGTATTTGTCAATGTCAGGGAAGCTCCCCAATCTACATAGAAACCTCCTCCATTATCAAAACTAAAATTTTTTGACAGGATGCAGTTGACAAAAGTCATATCTAAAACTTCACCGCCAATATAACCCCCTCCCCCACCAAGGGCCGCGTTGTAGCGGAAAATGCAATTGCGGATTAGGGGTGAGTTGCTCTCACAGTACAATCCTCCCCCGAACGGGATTGTTTGAGAACCCTCTCCCGCAATTCCCCCTTCGATGATAAATCCGTCAAGAACGGCTGAGTGAAAGAGATCAAGCCCTTCCGGAAGATAAATCACGTGCTGCACATTGTCCTCCATATAATCGCCAGGAAATACCGAATAGTCGTCATCACCGATTATGTCGCCGCTCAGGATGGTCGGGTTGTCTTTCATGACGCGTTCGGACAAGGATTCCTCATACCCGGCAAAACCGCCATAAACCGCCACATTATTTTTGAGCCAGAAATGATTCTGGCTGCTTGTGCCATCTTTCACAGGTGGAGACTTTGGCTCAGAGAGATAAAGTGTAGGTGTGTAGGTGCCGACTGCTACCCACACTTGTTCAATACCCTCCTGCTCAATAGCCTCTTGCAACATTTCGCCGGGATAAGCATTGTCCCAGCTACTACCGTCTTCAACTCCAGCGCCAGATACGGTGACATAAATAATATCAATTTCGTTAGGAGCTATTAAGCTTTTTAAATCACTCAATGGCGAACCGTTAGGCTGGGCTATAAGCTCAGTTGTCTGGTTGTTCAGGTGGATGGTGTAGAGAATGTCACAGCTATAGGCCGAAGAAGCGAGGCAAACACCTTCACCCAAATAGGCGATGGCCTGTGCGCCACAATTATCATAATCACCAGGAGTGTTAAAATCAAACAAATGATTGACTGTTCCGGCACTGTGGATTTCATACAATTCAACAGGACCGAGACTTGTAACATACAACAACCTGTCATTATCAAAATCATAGGTTAAACCGGCAGCACCATATCCAGGCACATCAGCATGGGCTGTTGATTGTAGTGTGTTAACATCAAAATTATCAATCCTGCCATTGCTATACGCAATGAAAAACTCACCGCTGCTGCTGATGGCAAATGCATTGGGCTTAATATCACCATTGGACGACACCAATAACGCAATCGGAGGTTCTTCAATAGCAAACGTTGATGAATTGAGGTGATAAAGGTACCTGGTGGGTCCTTGCCATTCAGTTCCACCAATCAGGTAATATTCACCATCCACCGGATTACGGGCAAAGCCATAATTAATTTGGATTTCGGTGGAACCGGCAATACCTGAATATTCCCAGGCGCCGGAGATTTCATTCTTAACGAATGAAACCACATTATTTTCACCATCCCAGGGAAAAAGCCCGTAGGTAACCTGGGCGTGGATGTTGTCCTTCATCAAAAGCAGCAGGACAATGACTGCTAACAGCGTAAATTTTCTTTTCATTTTCAATCCTCTTTTTAGTTATTATTAATGTGTTACAAAAAGTTCAGATGGAGATCTTCCAATAATTCAACGGGATCATGGTTGGGGGTGATGGATTTTAATCCCTGGCAGACGGGGTGTGTAAAAACCGGCTTGAATCTTCTCAAACCGCAGGATAGGGACAATTTGGTTAAAGCTAAAATTGAGAAACGCTGTAAAGAAAAACAGTAAAGACAATTCATTTCAAATTTTTACCCTCCAATTGGTTAACAAATGTAGATTTTAAATCAACTGCCCTTCAACATTTTTTTGAAAATTTAAGTATTCAGTTTACCGGATTGCTTTTTGAGTATTTCTCATAGACACCGTTGGTTTGATGAATTGTTGAAAGAGTCTTGTGACAGCCTCTTATTGAAGAATAGCGATGAGGCTAACTCAAAAGTCTGGATTTAACCCGAACCGTTGAAAATCAGGAGTGCCCCCGTCCCTTCCCGTAGGGATCCCTATGGGAAAAGGGAGCCTGATTTTCAACGTTTTCCCTTTTGCCAAAGGCATCCCTTTGGGAAGGGATCAAGGGTTAAAAAACGTTGAAAATCCAAATGAAAGACTTTTGAGACTGCCTCATCGCAGATGATTATTACATTACCACAATCCTCTTCGTCACCATCGCTCCTCCAATCTCCAGCCTGATCACATACAATCCCGGTTTGAAGTGGCGGACATCGAGCGTAGTTTCGTCACCCGTGAAACTTGATTGTTCGATCAGTCTTCCGTCAATTTCTGTAATCGTGAAATTGACTTTGCCTTCGTTGCCGGGGATCAGGATAGTCACCAGGTCACCGGCCGGGTTGGGATAGATCTCAACATTCAACGGATCGCTTTCTGTTAGGGTGAAAACTTCACCCGTCTTGAGTCCGGAGGCAACCTCCACATCGTCAAACCAGGCCACTGATGTACGGCTGGCCAGCACACTTTCGGTAAATATACCGGCCAGGATGCAATCGCCCATGTAAATTGTGCCGGAATAGCGTTGCTGCCAGGTGGTTCCGTTGTATGAGGTAAACACCTTGAAATTGCTACCGTTGCGCTGGATCTTCATCCACCGGATCAACTGTGCCACCTGGCTTAAATTACGCATGGATTTATTGGTGGTTGTCCGATAACCAATAATCACATTGGGGTTGTAAAGCCTTGTTTTGAACAAAATGGTTTTTGCTCCGGGGGTAGTATTTTCGCGCATCAT
>JACZJL010000032.1 GCA_014860585.1 Bacteroidales bacterium
GTTCAAGAAACTGAACCCTGTAATTGATCATAAACTCCTTTTGGGAGGGAGCGAAATATTCACTTCCATTCTTGAATGGGCTCCACTGCAGGTAATTGATCTCATCAGGGCGGTTGGCGTTCCTGAATTCGAAACTTGAACCCCACTGATTCACTTCGAGGCCAAGGTTTGTGGTATACCAGGTTTTGGTTTTTTCAGGATCGTCGGAAAAAAAGAAGATACCCCCGATCCCAGTTACACGCGGTGTAGTGTCGTTAACTTCTGTTTCATTCGGTTTTGTCTGGTTGGTTTTGTCACTCATCGATTTGTCTGTTATGGTGTTACAACTTGAAATCAGCAACGCAAGTATTGCAGTTTTGGTCAGGTTTTTCATTTGTCCGGATTCAGGTTATTATTTTGATTTTGTGAGTAAAGATGTGGCAAAGCTAAACAAATTGTACTACTTTCGTCACCACAATTCTAAGCATCTTATTTATGAATACACTTGGAAACCTGATCTGGTTGATCTTCGGCGGGATAATCATAGCCATCGAATATTTAATCGCCAGCCTTTTGTTGATGATTACCATAGTTGGGATACCTTTCGGCCTGCAAACATTGAAACTTGGAATGTTGGCACTCTGGCCTTTTGGACGGACAACCGTTCAGCGAAAATCAACTACCGGTTGTCTGTCAACAATGATGAATATTATCTGGATTTTTATTGGCGGGATTTGGATTGCCCTGAGCCATTTTGCTTTTGGGTTGTTGCTGGCAATCACGATCATAGGAATTCCTTTTGCCCGTCAGCACTTTAAACTGGCAGGTCTGGCGCTCACACCATTTGGAAGGGACATTGTCCCAGTTAGATAAACTAAAGGCAATTACAATTCGACAACAGTTATGGTTAATGGTTTAAGCCATTCCCCGTTCGGCTTTAATGGCATTGTAGGCAGCGTTGAGTTCCTGGAATTTTTCTTTGGCCGATTGTTGTACTTCCGGCCCTAAGTGGCTTAAGCGATCAGGGTGATATTTGAGTGCCATTTGCCTGTAGGCTTTTTTTATTTCTTCATCGCTGGCATCCGGCGTGATTTCAAGGATTTTGTAATTGTTGAAATTGTCCTTGATAAACATGGCTTTGATGGAGTCAAAATCGGCTTTGGTGACCCTCATGTGAATCGAAATCTGCTCAATCAGTGCTGATTCTTCCGTCGTGGCTTTGCTGTCGGCCTGGGCAATCCCAAAAAGATAATGAAGCAGTTGCAGTTTGGATGAATAATCCATAAATCTCCCTACCTGCTGCGCTACATCACTGAGATGGTAGTTTTGTTTGAGGATTTCGCGAAGCAATAGTAACTGTTGCGCTGCTGCTTTTTCACCAAACTGGACAATCAGGAAGTTCCGGACATATTCAAGTTCCGATTTCAACACCCTGTTATCGGCCTTCATTACTGATGCTGAGAGCATCAACAAGCTGACGGTGAAATCGCCGGTTTGTGTCTGTGGACGCCCGCTCCAAGGCTTGCTTTGATCATTCTCCTGCCCGGTAAGTGGCGGACGATACTCAAATTCGGCTGACTGCATGCTGTCATACATCGTACCGAATACGAAACCAAGCACAGCGCCAATTGGCCCACCCATTGCCCATCCAAGGCCACCACCGATCCATTTTCCGTATTTTGCCATTAATGTATTTTTATTGCCTGTTTTATATCACAAGTTCTAATTTGCAACTTTCTGCTTCATCCCGTTTATTAGTTGCTTCTCACAGGCTTATCAACACTGCCAACAACCTGACATTCTATTTCACCGAATAAAAACACCTCTTTGGTGAATGGATCAACTCTTCTTTTACCAGAACTTTGATAACTTTGTCAACTGTGTTTTTGTCTAAGCCGGATTTCTCAGCTATTTCGCCGCCTTTCAAAGGTTCTTTCGATTCTTTTAAAGTTTTTAAAACGAGTTCTTTTGATTCCATGGCACATTAGATTTTGTAATGTTAGATACTGTCGAGAAGATGAACTACCAGTCCGCTACGAAGTTTCGGTTCAAACCAGGTAGTTTTGGGCGGCATGATATTGCCGGTATCTGCGATGTCGATGAGCTGTTTCATTGAAACGGGATAGAGTGCAAAGGCGGCTTTCATTTCGCCGGAGTTCACCCTGCGTTCAAGCTCGCCTAATCCGCGGATACCACCAACAAAATCAACACGTTCTGAAGTCCTGAGATCTTTAATACCGAGTAAATGATCAAGTACCAGGTTCGAGAGGATGGTCACATCCAGCACCCCGATTGGGTCATGATCGTCGTAAGTCCCTGGCATTGCGGTAAGCGAAAACCATTGTCCATCCAGATACATCCCGAAGTTGTGCAAACGGTCGGGTTTGTAGATTGTATGTCCTTTTTCCTCAACCACAAAACTCGATTTTAGTTTCCCGATAAATTCCTGCGAAGACATTCCATTCAGGTCGGTAACCACTCGATTGTAATCAATGATAGTTAATTGGTTATCGGGAAAATGAACAGCGAGGAAGAAGTTATACTCCTCATCGCCTTTGTGGTTAGGGTTGTTGTCCTTTTTTTCGTTACCCACCAGGGCGGCTGCTGCCGTTCGGTGGTGACCGTCAGCGACGTAGGTGGCGGGAATTTTTCCGAAAAGTTCAATCAGTCTGTTGATCACTTTTTTGTCGTTAATCACCCAGAAATGATGACCAATTCCGTCTACAGCGGTGAAGTCATATTCCGGCTTGTGCGATTTTACCCAATCATCCACCATGTCATCAATTTCCGGAACGGCAGGGTAGCTGAAAAACACAGGCTCCATGTTGGCATTGGTGATGCGCACATGTTTCATACGGTCTTCCTCTTTTACCTTTCGCGTAAGTTCGTGTTTTTTTATCACATTGTTCATGTAATCCTCCACAGCGGCGCATCCCACAAGTCCATACTGTGTTTTGCCGCTCATGGTCTGGGCATAGATGTACAGATAATTTCCGGCATCCGGCGCCAACCAGCCGTTTTTGCGAAACAGATGGAAGTTGTCTTGCGCTTTGTCATAAACCTCCTGCGCATAGTGGTCAATGTCTTCCGGCAGGTCAATTTCGGGTTTGATAATGTGCAACAGTGAGTACTGATTGCCATGTGCTTCTTCCCTTGCTTCTTCGGAGTTAAGCACGTCGTAAGGTCGTGAGGCCAGTTTTGAAGCAATTTCTGCCGGTGGTCTCAAGCCTTTGAAAGCTTTTAAGATTGCCATTTTAGATCAATTTGTATGGAAAAACGTTTTGTTAGTCTTCGTCGAAATTGTTACTGCGCTGCAAGGAGCCGATCAGCGCGCCAATCATTTTGGTTAATTCCATCGAATGGTTGCGCGATTCCTCGAAGTTCTCCTCGGTGATGTAATTCAGTGATTTGGCTATTGCGGTGTAAACAACACACTCGCGGATTGAGCTTTTGGCCATCTTAAGGTAATACACAAACTGTGTTTTGTTACGGGAGGAACCTTCGGCAATCTGCAATGCAATAGCTTGAGCAGCATTTACAAATTTAGTTGTAAGGTTTTGCATCTCGTGGTCAGGAAAAAGAGAGGTATTATTGTGCACCCATTCCACGTAATTCAGCGCTTTGTGATATACCCTCAAGTCTTCAAAACGAAAAAAAGCCTGGTTGTTGTCGTTTAAGTTCTCCATATAAAATCATTTAGGGGATACAAGTAAATAAATTCGGCCAAAAAATCAGACCTGACGTTAGTTAAAAGTCAGGTCTGATAAATAGGCTGCAAAAATAATAATTATTCTCTTACTTCTTGTTAACCTGAAAAGTAGTATCTCCTTTTTCGAAATAATTAACGATCTGCCTTGCCGCTGCAATGCCGGCGTTGATGTTTGCTTCTGATGTCTGGGCGCCCATTTTCTTTGGCGTGAAAAAGAATCTTCCGGAATATTTTGTTTCGATCTCAGCCTGGCAATCAGGAGCAATGTCTGAAATGTACTTAAAATCCGGGCGTACTTCGAATACCTTCAGCAACCCTTCCTCATCAATCACCTCCTTGCGGGCAGTATTCACCAGTACTGCATTTTCCGGCATTAAAGATAGCAGTTCAAAACCGATGGATTTCCTGGTCTGTGCCGTTGCAGGGATATTCAGCGAAACGTACTGGCATGTTTTGTACAGTTCCTTCTCACTCTCCATCACTTTAACACCGGCTTTTGCAATCTCTTCTTTACTTACGAACGGGTCGAAGGCAAACACATCCATGCCGATTCCTTTTGCGATGGAACCGACGAGTTTTCCGACATTCCCAAAAGCGTGTATTCCTAATGATTTTTCACGCAGTTCGGTTCCTGATTTCCCGTCGAACTTGTTGCGGGCCATATAAATCATCATTCCAATGGCCAGTTCCGCTACTGCGTTTGAATTTTGTCCAGGGGTGTTCATGGCTACCACACCTTTTTCAGTGGCAGCGTTCAGGTCAATGTTATCATACCCAGCTCCGGCTCTTACGATGATCTTGAGATTTTTAGCTGCTTCAATCACTGCCCTGTCGGCAATGTCGCTGCGGATGATCATCGCATCCACATCGGCAACTGCAGCGATCAACTCGGCCTGGCTGGTGTATTTCTCAAGCAGCACAAGCTGGTGGCCTGCGCTTTCAACAACTTCTCTGATGGCCTTTACGGCTTTGGAGGCAAAGGGTTTATCGGTGGCAATCAATACTTTTTTCATATCCTTTTCTTTTAATGATTAACCTTTCATCTTTTCAAATTCCTTCATGGTATCAACCAGTGCCTGAACACTTTCGACCGGTAATGCATTGTAAGTGGACGCTCTGAATCCGCCAACCGAGCGATGACCTTTAAGCCCGACCATTCCTTTGGAGGATGCAAAATCGAGGAACTCCTGTTCGAGTGCTTCACGTCCGTCGTTCATCACAAAACAGATGTTCATCCATGAACGGTCTTCCTTGTTTACAGTCCCTTTGAAGAACGGGTTACGGTCGATCTCGCTGTAAAGCAGTTCGGCTTTGTGCTTGTTGATTTTTTCCATCGCAGCCACACCACCTTTTTCCTTCAGCCATTTGAGTGTTTGCAGTGCTGAGAAAACTGGCATTACAGGAGGTGTATTGAACATAGATTCTTTGTCTATATGTGTCTGATAGTTGAGCATTGTGGGAATCTTACGCTCTACTTTTCCCAACACATCATTGCGGATAATTACGAAAGTGACACCGGCAGGAGCCAGGTTTTTCTGGGCGCCGCCATAGATGAGGGCGTATTTGGAAACATCTACCGGACGACAGAAAATGTCGGATGACATATCGGCTACCAGTGGCACAGGTACATCAAAATCTTTCCTGATCTGGGTTCCGTAAATTGTATTGTTGGTGGTGATGTGGAAATAATCAGCGCCTCTTGGTACGGTGAAATCTTTTGGAATGTAGCTGAAGTTCTTGTCTTTTGAGGAAGCTACCTCAATGGCTTCACCAAATAATTTAGCCTCTTTCAGTGCTTTTGATGCCCATTCACCGGTGTTAAGGTAAGCCGACATTTTATTCATCAGGTTGTAGGGAACCATGCAAAACTGAAGACTTGCTCCACCACCGAGGAAGATCACGGAGTATCCTTCCGGGATGTTGAGCAATTCCTTGAACAAGGCAGTGGCTTCGTCCATTACTGCAACAAACTGCTTGCTGCGGTGTGAAATTTCAAGTAGCGACAGACCCGTGCCGGCAAAATCCCTGATAGCATTAACTGTTTCGTCCAGTGTGAACTGCGGGAGGATAGAAGGCCCGGCATAAAAATTATGTTTTTTCATACCTAAAAAGTTTTAATGATTTGAAAAATGGTTAAGAATTTTGCTGCAAAGGTAGAACGATTTAGCGGATTTATCCCTATGAGAGAGTAAATTAGAACAATTCTGTTTAAGTCTGTTTTTTACCATTCGATCGCTTGCGATGAGTAAACGTACTTTCCTGGCGTAAACCTTTAAGTAACCTGATTTTTCTATTAAGACATGACTTCTATATCGTAGAAGTGGTCAGGATGAAATACAAAGAATGAAATTTGTTTAAGCAACCTGGTTTTTGAATTGTAGTGCGATAGCAACCGTGATGTTTAAATAAAAAATATTTCATCAGATGGATTCCTGATAACTTGAATGAAATTTGGAATGAAGGGAGCTTTGTTTTAAATTGGTTTACTCACAGAATTTATTCTGCATCTTTGGGAGTGTACATGCTTGAAAATCAATTATCAATTGTTATCACACAGGCACTTTTTAAATAGATAATGTTTTTGCTTTCATCCGGTCAACCATAAACTTTGGTAATGGAGTGATATCCGGCCAAAAAATAAATTCGTACTTTTGAACCTTGAAAAAATGCCCGGTAAAATGGGTTCAACATATAATGAACACTATGAATGGTTTGAGGAAAGTTAGCTTTTTGTTTTACTTTTTGCTCATGGTTGGATCACATCAGGTGATTGGGCAGGTTACAATTCCGGAGGATTTCTGCATCAGCGATGCTGAGTTAAAGTTGTTCAACCTGATCAACAGCTACAGGAAGGAGCAGAACCTGTCTGCCATCCCGATGTCGAAAAGCCTGAGTTTTGTGGCACGGCTGCACGTGAACGATCTTTTTCACAACCGGCCGGATGTGGGCAACTGCAACCTCCACTCCTGGTCGGACCAGGGCAACTGGACCGAGTGCTGCTATGGCCGCGACCCGGCGAACAGTACCTGTATGACTTCTAAACCCGGCGAACTGACCTCTTACGACGGTAAGGGCTATGAGGTGGCTTTCTGGGAGAGCCTCGACGCTGTGCCCGAAATCGTGCTTGACCTGTGGATCAGTTCAGAGGCATCGAACGACCTGATGCTCAACCTTGATACCTGGAAGGATAAGCCCTGGAAAGCAATGGGAGTAGGGATGTATCATGGATATGCAGTTGCCTGGTTTGGCGATGAGGAAGATGCAGACAAAGGGGTTAAGATTTGCGATTCAGCGCATCAACCGGAGCCGCTGCTCCAACGGGTTCTTCCCGTGCGCGAAACAACCGGAGTGCGTTACTATCTCGTTATTTCGAGTTTTAAGGAACGCAGCCAGGCCGAGAAGGAGGTAAAGGCGCTTCTTAGCAGGGGCTTCCGCAATCCTTCGGTCGTGCCGGCAAGTGATAACTTCAGGGTCTCCCTTGGCGACTACGACACACGTGAACAGGCGCTCGAGGCCAAAAAGAAACTCGGCGCCAAATACGATAAAGCATGGGTTCTGAAGCAATAGTCTGTTAAGCTTGTTCAACTTATTCAAGGACAACAAATTAAAGATTTTAACATGAAAAAATACTTCATCATTACCGGGGCATCGAGGGGAATCGGGCAGGTATTTGCCGAAACCCTACTTGACGAAAATCACATTTTATTCCTGATTTCAAGCAGCGAACACACGGAGATCGGGCAAAAAGCAATCCTGAAGAATTGCCAGGTGCACAGCATCGTGTATGATCTTTCCGAATTGAGCGGTATCGACCGGTTGATATCAAATTTATTTGACCACATCGAAAAGAAGGATTGTAGCGGACTGTACCTGGTGAACAATGCCGCAGTTACCGAGCCGGTAAAGCCTGTTGATAGGCTAAATGCAGACGAGATACAAGCCAACCTTAATGTGAATTACCTGGCGCCTGTGCTGCTTTCATCATCATTTATCCGCCTGGCTGATAAATTTAAAGCGGAGAAAAATATCCTGAATATCACCTCCGGCGCTGCCGCCAGTCCTCACTATGGTCTGAGCCTTTACTGCAGCGCCAAAGCAGCTTTGGATCAGTTCACCCGCTGTGTGGCCGTCGAACAGAGCAACCGTAAAAACCCGGTGAAATTACACTCGATATCACCCGGTTTTGTTGATACGAGGATGCTCAAAAGCCTTACGGAAAAAAGCCTTGACGATTTTGCCGGGCGCCCGATGTTTGAGGAGGTTTACCGGAGCGGAAAAGCCGCCGATGCTCAGGTGGTGGGGAAACGGATCATTAGCCTTTGGCTTAAGGGACGCTTCAGGCATGGAGAAGTATCGCACATCGGAGAGTATTAAATTGTGCGGATGCGAACATGACCTTGTTGGTTTCCGAACAAGCAGGTGTGCTATGAATTCAACTAAAACAGGCTTAATCACTGAATATAAACCGATTACAAAACATGGTATGGAAATGGGTAAACCATTCACCTCTATTTAATTAGCATTTATTCACTTAACATTTTCCTCAATGAAAAAAATACTTTTTGCAATGCTCATGTTGCAGATCAGCGGATTTGCTTTAATTGCCCAGCAGGAAGCGCGCCTGATGCGTTTCCCTGCCATCCATGGCGACAAGGTGGTGTTCAGCTATGCAGGCGATCTTTATACCGTCGGGAAAGCTGGGGGCATTGCCCGTCGTCTTACCAATGATGAAGGTAATGAGATGTTTCCCCGCTTTTCACCTGACGGCAAAACCATCGCTTTCACAGGCCAGTACGACGGAAACACAGAAGTGTTCTCCATCCCGGCTGATGGTGGAGTGCCCGTAAGGCTGACCTATACAGCTACACTCAAACGCGATGACCTGAGCGACCGGATGGGGCCAAACAACCTTGTAATGACCTGGAAGGATGATAACACCATTGTTTTCCGCTCACGCAAAAAGACTTTCAATGACTTTATCGGGCATCTCTTTGAAGTTTCCAAAGACGGAGGGCTTCCTGTGCAAATAGAACTGCCAGCCGGCGGCTTTTGCAGCTTTTCGCCAGATGGTAAAAAACTAGCTCATAACCAGGTTTTTCGCGAGTTTCGAACATGGAAGTACTATAAAGGCGGTATGGCTGACGATGTATGGGTTTACAATTTCGAAACAAAGCAAACCGAAAATGTTACCAATAATGACGCGCAGGATATTTTCCCGATGTGGCACGATGATTTTATTTATTTCCTTTCTGACCGCGACCGTACGATGAACTTGTTCGCATACAACATCAACACCCGCGAAACCCGTAAACTAACCAACTTCACTGAGTATGACATCAAATTCCCGTCGCTTGGCGATAATGCCATCATTTTTGAAAATGGAGGCTATCTCTATTATTTCGATCTGGTTACCCAACGTCCGGTGAAGATCGAAATTCAGATCATGAACGACTTCAACGCCAGCCGTCCCCAATGGAAGGATGCCGACAAGACCATCCGTTCCGCTTCACTCTCTTATGACGGGAACAGGATTGCTTTCGGCAGCCGTGGCGAGATTTTCTCCGTTCCTGTAAAAAGTGGCGTCATCCGCAACCTCACCAATACAAACATTGAGCACGACCGCAATCTCAGCTGGTCTCCTGATGGAAACTGGATTGCCTACATTTCGGATAAAACCGGCGAAGATGAGATTTTTGTCATCAAACCAGATGGTACTGAAAAACCGGTTCAGCTGACTACCAATGCCGATACCTACAAATTCAGTCTGCGTTGGTCTCCCGATAGCAAGAAAATCGCCTGGCACGACCAGATGAAACGACTGCAGTTTATTGATATTGAAACAAAAAGCACAACTGTAATTGCTACTTCAACTGCCGGTGAGATCAACGATTACGACTGGTCAACCGACAGTAAATGGCTGGCTTACGAACTACCGGACACAGATGTAGTGAGCAGGATTTACCTTTATAATCTCGACAATAAGACTTCTGAACCGGTTACTGATCTATGGTTCAACGCTTCATCACCTTCGTTCAGCACCGATGGTAAATACCTGTACTTCACTTCCATGCGGACTTTTAATCCGATCTATAGCTGGACGGAATGGAATCACGCCTATCAGGACATGGTGAAAGTTTACCTGTTGACGCTTGAAAAAGAAACACCTTCGCCTTTCGAGCGAAAAAATGACCAGGCTGCCGTAAAAAAGCCTGAAGGGGCTGCAGAAGAAAAGAAAGAGGAAAAAAAACCTGGTCCCGAAGCAAAAAATATAAAAGTTGATTTTGACGGCATCTTCGATCGCGTGATAGAAGTCACCACCGAAGCGGGTGCCTATTGGAACCTCACCGGTGTGGATGGCGGTGTTTACTACAACCGGATGAAAAGCGGAGATAACGGGTCAAAGTTTCTCTATTTCAAACTGGAAGATAAAAAGGAAACCGAACTGGGGTCAAACATGAGCTACACCCTTTCGGGTGATGGTAAGAAAATGCTGATTGCCGCCAATGGTAAATATGCAGTGATTGATTTACCCAGGTCGCCAATTAAACTTGATGAATATGTGGATGTGTCGAATATGAAGGTCTGGATTGATCCAAAACTGGAATGGCAACAGATTTACAATGAATCGTGGAGGCAGATGAAACATTTCTTTTATGCTCCGAATATGCATGGCGTGGACTGGGATAAGATGTACAACAAATACAACGTGCTGGTTCCATATGTCAACAGCCGTTACGACCTGACCTACGTTATCGGCGAAATGATTGGGGAACTGAACGTTGGTCATGCCTATGTGAACGAAGGGGATCGCGTTTTGCCAAAGAGAATACAGACTGGCTTACTCGGCGCCGAGTTGAGCCGTGACGAATCGGGATATTTCCGTATTGATAAAATCCTGAAAGGCGAAAACTGGAATAAAGAGGCACGCTCGCCGCTTGCCGAGGTGGGACTGGACATAAAGGCGGGTGACTTCATCGTTGCCGTAAACGGCATGTCAACCAAAGATATGGACAACATTTACCGGGCACTTGTTGGAACAGCAGGTAAGATGGTTGAAATATCCGTCAACAGCACGGCAGCCGAAGCTGGTGCCCGCCCTGTGATCGTCGAGCCTATTGCTGATGAAAGCGAGTTGTACTATTATGAATGGGTGCAGGGCAATATCGAAAAAGTAGAGAAAGCTACAAATGGTCAGGTCGGCTATATCCATATTCCTGATATGGGGCCGGCAGGTCTTAATCAGTTTGTGAAATACTTTTACCCGCAAATCCGCAAAAAAGCTTTGATTATAGATGATCGTGGCAACGGAGGAGGAAATGTGTCACCGATGATCATCGAACGGTTGCGGCGCGAATTGTCGATGATGGCCTCCGGGCGAAACACTGAAGGCAACTCAAAGCCCAACGCGATGATGGCCGGTCCTATGGTCTGTCTGATCAACCGTTATTCTGCCTCCGATGGCGACCTGTTTCCATATCAGTTCCGCAAACATAACCTTGGCCCGCTGATTGGCACCAGGACATGGGGCGGTGTCGTTGGTATCAGGGGCTCTCTTCCGTTCATTGACGGTGGCGACCTTCGCAAACCGGAGTTTGCTCACTATAGCGCTGATGGCAACGAGTGGATCATCGAAGGGTACGGCGTTGAACCCGACATTGAAGTCTGGAATGACCCAGCCCTTGAATTTGCCGGCACTGACCAGCAATTAAACAAAGCCATCGAAGTGATCCTTGGGATGCTTAAGGATGAACCCGATCCGCAATATCCACCGCCGCCACCCTTCCCTGATAAGTCGAAGTAAGTTTTATACTCGAGGGGTTGAGAAGTTGAGCGATTGAGAAGTTGAATAAATGAAAGGTTTAGGGGTTGAGAAGTTGGAGATGAGAAAAGTTAGGAGTATAGCTTGGTGAAACCATCGAGTTTAGATACAAATTCATAGGTTGTGTTTATAAAAAAAGCGTTCCGACGTTAGAATCAGTCGGAACGCTTTTTTATTAGCATTAAGCAAATCATCAGGAAATAAACTAAGGCATCAGAATCATTGTGCCGGATGAAGTTTGATAGCCTTTATTGGTTTCGAAAAGGATGGTGTATCTGTAAGTTCCGGCAGGTATTGCTGACATTTCACATTCTATTTGATTGCTCCCTTCAGACTGAAATTCACTGACCAACTTTCTGACCAGTAGTCCCATATTGTTGAAAACCGACAATGTTACCTTTCCCGATTCCGGTAAATTGTAAACGATGGTAGTGGTCTGACGGAAAGGATTGGGGT
This sequence comes from Bacteroidales bacterium, assembly GCA_014860585.1. Classification (NCBI taxonomy): domain Bacteria; kingdom Pseudomonadati; phylum Bacteroidota; class Bacteroidia; order Bacteroidales; species Bacteroidales bacterium. The sequence goes on from JACZJL010000032.1 coordinate 11,964, forward strand.
AATTCATAAGATTCAAATTACCGTGTGCAGATAGTTTGGAAGTGGTCAGGAATGAAGTGATCAGATGCTGATTACTCAATACATTGGCATCTCCGTCGGCCAGTTCAGCATCAGTGCTGAGGGTGAAAAGAGGTGTTTCGTTTGCAATATCTGATAATACTCTCACCGTGAATGTGGCGATAGAGGCGGATTCTTCGAAATAGATGGCCTCATTGTCATACCAGATAAAATTGACAACGCCCTGCTGGTGATCAATATATTTGATTTCATAGTTCACATCAAGCACCTCTATCAATGTATTGTCGTAACTGAAGGCAAGTGTTAATGCTCCGATTTCTGCTGGTGATTCAATTCGCACCGGAATATCAACAATATCGCCTTTCTTCACTTCAATGGTTCCTTTGGTTAGAAGCGTTATCTGAGTGTTGTCTCCTTTATAGCTGCTTTGCGGGATGTAGGAGGCATTGATGTCCCCAAGCGCAGTGTAATAGATATTGATAAAATTATTCCCATTAACCAATGGTAAGGTTGCGCTGCTGTATTTATGATCGGCCGCTCCGCTGTTATCCAGGTATGAGGCATTGCTATGAAGGAAGTTGAGGTCACTGGCATTGGTGAAAGTAAATGGTTGTGGCCATGTTGTGGCCGGAATTCCCTGAACCATGCGGCCTGTCACCCTAAAGTTTGGAGAATAGTCCACTCCGGGTTGGCTGTTCGGAAATTTGGTAATAGTTCCATTAATCCGCTTGGAGACTAATTGGTCATCATCCCTTTTAATTCCACCATTCTCATAGGGTTTTGAACTGTTTACGTCAGCAACTGAATGTGAAAAATAACCGTATCGGGGAACAAATGTATTCGGACCAACCCAGTTATAGCCTAAGGTAACGCTGATGTTCTGTGACTTCTCCATTTTATCAATGGCCTGTACATCAGTTGCATTCACCCCTCCCCAGTTATTGAAAGTATAATTGTCCATCAGATAAGTCCCATTCATAAGCGGAGGATTTGAGCCATACTGGAAGCTGAGGCCGCCATCCCAGACTTTCAGAAAGTAATCATCGTAGCCATACAAATCAACCGGAAGACTGAATTCGAAATAGGAAGGAATCTCTGTCTGGTCATCGGTTATAAAGCTGTCAACTTTTACAGTTTCAATTTCTGTGATTACATTACCGGGTTGAGTTTTATACAAGGTTACATAAAAGTAATCGAACGGGCTGGGATTACCTGGTTCTGTTACATAAGGTGAAGGCATTGTACTTTCAGACTGGTTCCAGTATTTGACCTGGCCGGCAAGGGTTGGTCTTACCCTGGTCACCTGAAAATCATCGGCATAACCTGTACAAGATTCAAAACCGGCCAGTTCGGCAGTTACAGATAAATAATTAGTGCCAATGGTGTTATCCCAAATGACTGAAATCTCGGTGCCAGTATTGCCATTAACAAAGGCGCCTCCACCTGATAAACTCCAGTTATAAGTTATGTTGGAGGGGTTGTTACAAATAGAGTTTTCAACAACTGAGTATGTGGCTGTAGAACCCAACAGTACTTCGTATGGACCTGTTATTACTGGTTTTGGCGCTTCGATCAGGAGGATCTGAAAATCACAGGTCAGAACGCAGCCTTCGCTGTCAGTATATGTATAAATTACGTTGTAAGTTCCGCAGGTCGGTGCATTAAATTCGTAGGCATTTGTTAGCTCATTATAAGAAATATGTTCGCCGGAATAAATGCCTCCTTCAGGAATTGCATCCGCTAATTCAACAGGCAGTTCAAAATCACAAATTTCAAGATTTTCCGGACAGGTCACCTCGTTTTCAAACACTGCAAGGTTAACAACAGCAGATTCACAATTACCCGGATTTGTAATTTCGCAAATGGAATAATAGACAGGATAGGTTCCGGCAGGGGTTCCAGCGGGGACAGAAATATTTCCTGAAGCATTAACTCCTACACCCGTCAATCCGCCGTCATTACTAATGCTTAAAGTCACCTGTGAAGGTAAAACCGGCAATCCGTTGAACAGGTCGTTGGCCAGCACATTACCGGCATTTAAACTTCCAACACAGCCATTCACCGGAGTGGCGGAAAAATCGTCAGCAACTGCAGCCAGTTCTGCCTGGGTGATCAAACATGTTTCTTCAACCGGATAGCCATAAGGTAAGCCTGTATTTCCTGAATATTCCCAGTTAAATTGAACCACGTGCTCATCACTGGTTACAGATTGGAGTGGCGGTAGTGCAACTACTGTAATCACTACTCCATCGGAACCGGCCAGGAAACTTCCATTTGCCGTGTTTTGCTGCAGATCCCAAATAACACTTGGGCAAAACTCCCCAATCGGGGAACTTATGATCTGAAACTTTATCGAATACAACTTTGTCCATGAGCTTGTAGAAATGATTACAGGAGTTGCTGCCGGGTTAACCAGTTGTACTGCACCATTCACATATTCAGCTGCACCGATGAAGGTGAACAAATCAGGACCACTGGAAGGTGAACCCGTTGAAATATAGGGAGGATTGGGAGGGGATGCTGCGTAACCTCCTTCAAAGTTATTGAATTCCACAAAATCCAATACACCGGCATCGTAGAAAAACCTTACATTCATCCCAAACAACTGTTGATCAGGAAGATCAGATTGAAATTCAACATCAAGCGTGAGTGTTTGAGTTTGGGGATCAATTTGGGGATTTGCATACCGGACGGTTATGTTAGCTGGGGGTGTGGGATTAACCATAATTTCAAAGTCGCAGGTTAATAAACAACCCTCAGCGTCGGTATAAGCATACGTAACTGCATATTGACCAGTAGCAGATGGATTAAATTCAAATGCGTTGCTCACTGGATTGAAAGAAACATAATCTCCGATATAATCTCCTCCTTCCGGAAGCCCGCCAGTGAGCATCAATGGCAGTTCATTGAGGTAAACATCTATATCAACCGGACATCCAATTTCATTTTCAAAGACAGCTACCGTAACTGAGGTTTGAGCGCAATTTGAAGGGAAGCCTGTTTCACAGATTATGTAACTAATGTTATACATTCCGGCAGGAGTGGCAACCGGGATGGAAACGTATCCATTAGAATTAATTTCAACACCCGTTAATCCGCCGTCATTACTGATACTTAAAGTCACCTGTGAAGGTAAAACCGGCAATCCGTTGAACAGGTCGTTAGCCAGCACATTACCGGCATTTAAACTTCCAACACAGCCATTCACCGGAGTGGCTGAAAAATCGTCAGCAACGGCAGCCAGTTCTGCCTGGGTGATCAAACATGTTTCTTCAACCGGATAGCCATACGGTAAGCCTGTATTTCCTGAATATTCCCAGTTAAATTGCATTACTTGCTCAATGGAGGGTTTTGAATCGTAAGGTGGTAACGAAACCAGTGTAATTACCACGCCATCTGATCCGCTCAAAAAGCTCCCATTTTCAGGATTTTCTTCAAGGTCCCAGACAACACTTGGACAATATTGACCAAAACCTACAGAACCGTAATTTTCAATCTGGAACTTAACCGAAAATAGTTTTGTCCATCCGTTGGTTGAGAGGTAAACCGGGGGAGCAGGATTGACCAGCTGAATGGATCCGTTGACATATTCAGCGGCACCGATGAACGAAAACATAGCGGGCCCGCTGGTGGGTGAGCCTGTCATAATATACGGAGGATCAGGTGTAACTGGCAAATAACCACCCTCAAAGTTGCAGAATTGCATAAAACCCAGGGCGCCGGCGTCATAAAAGAATCGTACATTCATTCCAAACAATTGTTGGTCTGATAAGTCTGATTGAAATTCAACATCAAGCATTAGTGTTTGTGTTTGAGCATCAATTTGAGGATTTGCGAACCTTACGCCAATATTTGCCAGAAGGGTTTCCAGAACAGTAATCTGAAAATCACAGGTTAATAAGCAGCCATCAGCGTCATTGTAAGAATAGGTTACTATAAAATCACCCAAATAGGTGGGATGAAATTCATAGGTATTGGTTTGAGAGTTAAAATAAACATAATTCCCGCTGTAAACGCCACCTTCAGGAATCGCGCCGGTAAGCGTTAGTGGTAATTGCTCAATTCTGACCACCATGTCTTCAGGGCATTCAACATGGTTTTCGAAGACAGCCAGAGTTACTGATGCCTCTGAGCAATTTGTCGGTAAGGTCACATCACAGATTGAATAGTTGACTGTATAAGTTCCCGCAGCAGTTCCGGGAGGGATGGAAAGTATGCCTTGTGGGTTGATCGCAAGTCCGGCTAATCCGCCATTACTTAGAACTGATAGCACGACCTGTGATGGGTCAACTGGTGTCGCACCCACCAGGTCATTGGCCAGCACATTACCGGCATTTAAACTTCCAACACATCCATTCACCGGAGTGGCGGTAAAATCGTCAGCATTTGCAATGAGTTGAGCTTGCGCATAAACACCGGTTTCCTGAATGGGATAACCATACGGCAGCCCGGTATTTCCTGAATATGTCCAGTTGAACTGATCTACCTGCTCAGTGCTGGCTGTTGATTGTTGTGGAGGTGGAGCAGCCAGGGTGATTACAACGCCATCTGACCCGGTCAGAAAACTTCCGTTGGCTGTATTTTCCTGAAGGTCCCAGATAATACTGGGAAAGAATGCATTGCTGCCGATCGTATTATAATTTTCGATCTGAAACCTGATTGAATATAGCCTTGTCCATCCACTCGTGGAGATATATACCGGTGGTGCTGATGGATTGACTAACTGCATAGCCCCATTGACATATTCAGCCGGACCAACAAGTGAGAACAGATCTGCCCCGCTTGTTGGCGCGCCTGTGGATATATATGGCGGATTGGGTGAAGAGGCCGAATAGCCGTTTTCGAAATTAAAGAAATACATAAAATCCAATACACTCGCGTCATAGAAGAATCGCACATTCATTCCAAACAATTGTTTGTCTGGCAATTCCGATTGAAATTCTACATCAACAACGAGGGTTTGAGTTTGGGTATCAATTTGCGGATTTGCAAATCTGACCGATATTTCCGGATTTTGACCAAAGGAAAAAAAACTGGTCAACAACACTGTAGTTAGGATCAAAAATGATTTTTTTGGAGAGCAGATCAAACAAACTGCTGAATTTTTCATCTTCAACGTAAATAGTTTTTTCATGGTAGTAGATTTTTGAAAGAACGAAAATTATTTCGCCTGTAAAAATATCTAATAAATCAAAATGAAACACAGAAATTTTTTAAAGCAGGTTGTCACCTCATTGTTCCTAAAAAGAAAAATATTTTAACTTATTGAAAAACAAATTAATAAATATTAAAGTACTCTTTCATTCAGCGTAATTTATCATGATTTTAAATAAAATCAACTGCGAAGGGAATGATTCGCAAAATGAGCAGTCTCGCTGAAAGAAAAGTTAACTAAATGTTTATCAAAACTATATGCTTAACGAAAACAGCCATGTATGAAAGCATTACAATTTTTACAATTGCCGGTTTTTTCCATCCCGATCAACCGTGCATCATAGCGATTTCTGGTTATGAGCAGATGGCCGCATAATGGGCAATTGGTGTTTTGTCCGAGGTTGGTGTTAACATTTCCAAGATAAACAAAGTTAAGATGTTCTTTTGCCAGTTCATAAAGGCCGATCAGGGTATCGGGTGGGGTAGGAGGTTGTGAAAGCCTGTAATTGGGGAAATAGCGGGACAGATGTAACACAGTATCTTTCCCAAGTTCTCGTGCAATCCAATTCACCATAGAGGTAAAATCAGACGGATGGTCGTTTAGCCCGGGAATGATGAGGTTGGTGATCTCGAGGTGTTTCCCACTGTGCCGGATTTGCTTCAGCGACTCTTTCACAGGGGCTAATCTGGAAAGGGTTTGTGTATGATAAAATTCTTCAGTGAAAGCTTTCAGGTCAACATTGAAGGCGTCAATTACCTCAAGTAATTCTGCAAGAGGTTCTGAATTAATAAATCCGTTGGTTACCATCACGTTTTTCATTCCCTGACTTTTGGAAAGCTCTGCTACGTCGTACATATATTCGAACCATATGGCAGGCTCGTTATAGGTGAAAGCAATACCCAGATTATCTTTTCGGGCTGAAGCCATTGCAACCAACTCTTCCGGCTTGTACCTTTTCATTTTTTGTAAATTACCGGGGAGTGATTGGGAAATTTCCCAATTTTGGCAAAATCTGCATTTGAGGTTGCATCCCAGGCTGCCCACAGAGAAAATGATTTTCCCCGGGAAAAAATGATACAGGGGTTTCTTTTCAATCGGGTCAAAGTTCATGGATGAAACCACTCCGTATGTTTTTAAAAATAACTCGCCATCAATATTTTCGCGCACATGACAGCGGCCCGATTTACCCTCGCCAATGGTGCAGCGATGTGGGCACAAATGGCACTGGAGAAGTTTACGCTGCATCAGCTCCTGATATCGGGCTATTTTCATGTTTTTAGAAGTAAGCTGTATTTAATGGGTAGGTTAATTATTATCCAAAACTTTTTCAGTTAAAACTTAGTGCTGTTCACAGTTGCAATCTTTTGGCGAAATTTCAAAAATCAATGCATCATTGGGTTTCAGTTCAATTGCAAGTCCCTGATTGTGGGCTTCAGTGCGGCTGAACATCAATTTTTGTGTATTCCATAATAATTCATTGGCTTCGAATTCATTGCAACGGTACCATCCCATCTCATTGAGGGCGTGGTCTGAAATCTTTACTTTGATGGCAAGGCGTTGATTGCGGTCGAAATTTACAACAAACAGCAACTTTTGTTTTGGTGAATGGCGCAGCCAGATATAGACTTTATCTCTGAACGGCAGCGATTCATATGGATTTGCCCACATCAGGTCGTAAAATTCTCCATTCACAATTGCATCGTGCCTGATGCTGAAGTTGAGTATTTTTTGATACATCTGCCTCAGCCTGACCTGTTCTTTGCTTAAAAGTCCCCCGTCGAGTTTTCCATGGTTTATCCACTTTTGCATCTCCGGAATGTTGAAATAATCGTAAATGGTGGTTCTTCCGTCATCGCCGCTGAAACCGCTTTCTCCGGCAGCCGGCTCGCCCACTTCCTGGCCTGAGTAAATCATTACCGGACCACGGTGCATGGCAGCACAAAGGGTTAAAGCTGGTATCGCTGCAAAAGGATCGCCTGCAAAAGCTCCGGATGCGAATCGCACTTCGTCGTGGTTTTCAAGAAATCGGAGCATTTGTGCATCAAGTCCTTCAAGCATCTTCCAGCAGTTGGAAATGGCTGCTGTGGAAGTTCCGCTTATAATAATACTTTTCAGCGTGTCATACAACCCAACTTTGTCATACAGGTAATCAAAGCCGCCATTTTTAACAAAATTATGGTATTCGAGCGGGTTATAAACTTCAGCGATAAAAATGACCTGAGGGAATTTCTTTTTTACAGCTTTAATCACCCACGCCCAAAATTCCACCGGAACCATCTCGGCCATGTCGCAACGGAAACCATCAACTCCTTTTTTTGCCCAAAACAAAAGAACATCAAGCATTTTCGTCCAGGTATCCGGCACAGGTTCAAAATGTCTCTGTTTGTTGCCCTGAAAATCCACACCATAATTCAGCTTTATTGTTTCATACCAGTCATCATTTGAAGGTTTTGAAGTAAAAACATCATTACCGGTGGCTCTTGCAGGCTTTTCGATGTAAGGCATTGAAGGGATCTCAGCTTTGATTTGATCCAGCCAGGCTATTCCATCGGGCAGTTCAAAGGTGCTTCCGGGCAGGTAGTAGAAATTGTTTTTCGGATCAAATAATTTCGATGGATCATCATCTTTACCAAAATCCCGGATTCCCTTTGGACTGCAGTCCGACTTATATTGCCTGAAAACATGATTCGCCACGATGTCGATGATTACTTTCAATCCTGTTTCGTGTGTGCGTTTAACCAGTGCTTCGAACTCTTCCATCCTGTTTTTGACGTTGTTGGCCAGGTCGGGGTCCACATCATAATAATCTTTGATGGCATAAGGCGAACCGGCTCTGCCTTTGAGTAGCGTGGGGTGATCTTTTGGTATGCCAAACTCGCTGTAGTCGGTCATAGTACCGTGTTCCGGGATGCCTGTGAACCAAATGTGTGTGATGCCAAGGTCGCGGATTTCGAGCAATGCTTTTTGGTTGTAGTCATCAAATTTTCCTACTCCATTTTCCTGTATCGTACCATTTAGTCTTGGGTTCTTGTTTTTATTCCCGAAAAGGCGTGGCAGCGTCTGGTAGATTGAAATTTTCCTGTTCATAGGTTACCTGTTATAAATAGTGGTTATTTCGGATAACCATGTGGATTGTTCTTTTTTTAACTGATTTTTTCTAAATCGCCATTGCCAGTTTCCTGAGGCGGTTCCAGGGGTGTTCATTCTTGCTTCGCTTCCCAATTCCAGAATGTCCTGAAGAGGAACAACAGCAAGTTTTCCCACTGAACCCCAGGCAAGGCGGATCAGTTTTTTATTGATGCTCTTTTCATCAGCATCAGCATAGAAAAGGACTTTCTTTTTGATGTTTTTATCCAGGGATTTAAACCAGCCTGTCAGCGTGTCGTTATCGTGGGTACCGGTGTAAACAATGAAATTGTCGGTGTAAGTATGCGGCAGGTATTTTACGCCATCATCGGAGTGGAAGGCAAATTGCAGGATTTTCATCCCCGGAAACCCGTATTTCATCCTTAATGCATCTACTTCAGCAGTGATAATGCCGAGGTCTTCGGCAATGATTGGCAATTCACCCAGTTCATTACGAATCGCTTCAAACAGTTCATCACCGGGTGCTTTTATCCATTCTCCGTTAATGGCAGTCGGCTCGCCATAAGGCACTGACCAGAAAGCTTCAAAGCCGCGAAAATGGTCAATCCGCACGTAATCATACAACCCGAACGAAGCTTTCACCCTGTTGATCCACCATTTAAATCCGTTCCTTTTCATTTTTTCCCAGTTATAAAGTGGATTCCCCCACAATTGACCGGTCTTACTGAAATAATCGGGTGGTACACCTGCAACGCTGATGGGATTGCGCTTATTATCGAATAAAAACAACTCATGGTTGCTCCAAACCTCGGCGCTATCATGGGCCACATACAACGGGATGTCACCGATGATCGAAACATTCTTGTCATTGGCGTACTTTTTCACGGTTGACCACTGACGATGGAACAGGTACTGCACGAACTGATGGTAGCTGATTTCAAATTGCGAATGTTGACTGAAGGTGTCCAAAGCTTCCTTGCTTCTTAAGCGAAATTCCTCCGGCCATTCCCACCAGGGTTTTCCGTTAAACAATTCCTTCAGGGCAACAAAGGTGGCATATTCCTTAAGCCAGTTGCTTTGACTGGCAATAAACGCATGATATTGGGCGTCATTCCCTGCAAGGTTGTCGAAAAAGTGCCTGTGAGCTAATTTAAGCATTTTGCGCTTGTAATTGATCACTGCACCGTAGTTCACTTTAGCTTCCGGAAAGTCGGGGACTGGATTCAACTCCCTTTTTTTCAGTAATCCCTCTGATACCAGTAGGTTAAGGTCAATAAGAATTGGATTCCCGGCATAAATGGAAAAACACTGATAGGGCGAGTCTCCATAGCCTGTGTGTCCCATAGGCAGAACTTGCCAGAGTTTTTGGTTTGCTCCGGATAGGAAATCGATAAAATCCATGGCGTTTTTACCCAAAGACCCGATTCCATGGTCGCCCGGTAAGGATGTCGGATGCAGCAAAATGCCGCTGCTTCGTTCTATTTTCATGGTAAGTACTTGATTGGATTTTTTTTTGCAAAATAACCGAATTCAAGGCAGACTACAAAGACAAAAGCGTAAAATATAATTAATGGCTAGGATAACATGTAAGTGTGTAATTGTCATCAGGTAGCTGGCAAAAGGTGTTTGGAATTATTTCAAAGCCATCAGACAAGGACGAAATCATAGAAAAAAATTTGCTTTTGCTTTGAGATGATTAAATGGCAACTAAAACCGTCTTTTCGGTTTCAGTTGCCAATTAAAGTAAACTGTTACTGATGATATTACTCTGCCTCAAATGCCTGCTCAAATTCATCGTCGAACCGCTTGTTCACAATGTCGCAGCCGTGATTGAACAGCCGGTTGGCGTTGTCCTTTTTAGTAACATTAAACTGAAAAACCATCTTTTCCCGATCAGTCTGGGGTGGTAGCAAACTGAAGAATTCGTTGAGCGCATCTTCCTGGTCGTTGATTCCGTTTAACCCAAAACCTTTCATCAGTTCGATGAGTTGCTGCGGAGACGATTTTTCAATGGCAGATTCCATTTGTTTGTCAAATTTCTGGAGTTTACGCTGGGTGGTGGTAAAACTTCCACCAATTTCGAATGGCAATGAAGCAGGGAGCACCAGGTCAGCTTTTAGGGCGGTTTCGGTGAAGAAGTAATCCTGCACCATAATAAACTCGGTAGAAATGAGCCAGTCTTCGATCTCGGTTTTATCCATAGCGCATCCAACGGGGTCTTCGCCAAAAATGAAGAGATTCTTAAGATCATGCTCAATCAACAATTTGTATGGGCTTTTAATTCGGGTTGGCAGTTCGGCTACTCCCCACTTTTCCTTTAGCTTTTCAATCACTTTTGGGTCATCGCACAACTGGAAACCGGGAGCAACTTTATGGCAACCACCCATGTCGATTATACCCTGGGTATTGTTTTTCTCTTTGATGGCTAAAAGTCCCTGCGCTGTTTTGCCTAACTTACCGGTGATGATGGCCAGGTTATGCAGTTCATAGCTTGTATTGGCTGATATCTCTTTTTCGGTGAAAACGAGGATGGCGTTCTGCTCTTCGTTAAATCCCTTGGCAAACTGCACCAGTTCTTCGATGCAGGTCATACCGGCTTTTTCGAACAGTTCGTCAAAATCTTCTGCAAGTAAATGCTTTTTGTAATCTTCAAATCCTGTGGATCGTCCTTTGATGAAAAGCTGGTTTTCATGGCCTCCTGATAGCAGGTAATAATTTACTGCCTTGATAAAATGATAATAGGATTTGATGTGATGCACCCGGTCAACTTTATGTTCCATGCCGCTTTCGCTCTGGTTGGTAAATAGCTCCACCGGAACATTGTAACGATGATGGGCATTGAAAATCATATGATTCACCAGTGGGTAGTCCATATGCAGATTTGATCCAAAAATATAGATCCGGCTGGCTTCTTTAATTTGCTCAAATGGAACGGAAACCATTGCATTCATGCCATAACCTATACCTCTTCCAATGTATTGGAAACAGTTGACGTTGTTTGTTTTTACCCCTGCACGTGCCAGTTTTTCGATCATGTAAATCTCCTCGTTGGTCAGGCGTGCACCGGCGAAGAATGCATTGTGATCTGGTTCAACGGATTTGATTTTATCGATGATCAGATGAAAGGCTTTCTCAAAAGTAATGGGCTCAAATTTGCCGTTTACCTTCAACAACGGTTTGGTGATACGGGACCTGTCGTTAAGGTATTTGTATCCAAACTTTGCCTGGCGGCTGATGTTGCCATCTTTATTAAGATCGCCTACCCTTCCTGATGCCTTCATGAAGAACCCTGCTTTGTGGTGCAGGTTGATTTCAAATCCTTCAGGGCCGATGTTATCCACTGTTTCGATGGTGTCGAAGCGCATCGGACCGGGTTTAAAAGGAACGTTTTCTGACATGGCTGCAGTGGGGCACGTTTCGATGCACAGGCCGCAGGATTCACAGGTGGTTTCGAGCAGTGATTTTCCCATGGTTGGCGCTACAAATGTGCTGAATCCCCTGTTGACTAACCCGAGTGCATTGGCGCCGACCACTTCTTTACAAATCCTGATGCATCGGGAACAGAGGATGCATTTATTGTTGTCGATTTCGATATACGGGTGCGAGAAATCTACTTCAAACTCGTTGAAGGCGCCTTCAAAATGCTTTTGCTCTGCATGGTATTCAGTTCCAAACTTTTTAAAATCGCAGGTAAAATACTCCACGCATCCGCACTCGAGGCATCGTTGGGTTTCCTGGCGGGCAATTTCCTCATTGGCATATCCCAACTCAACCTCATTGAAATTAATCCGGTTGTCTGGTTCGATGGTAGGCATTTCCTGGCGCAACTGATGCAGGTATCTGCCGATATATTTGTCGGGTTGCTGTTCGTGAAAATTATCTTTCCTGCTTAGAAATTCTTTGGTTTCCGGTACTATTGGTTGTCCTGTTAAAAACTGGTGACAACTGCGCGAGGCCACTTTGGCCTGTGCAATGGCTTCAATAATTGTTGCTGGTCCTGAAACGCCATCGCCGGCAGCAAATATCGATGGGATTCCGGTTTGCAGCGTGGTTCTGTTGCATTCTATGTCGCCCCATTTAGTGACTTTTAACTGGCCACTATCAGCAATTCCATTTACATCTTCGAGAAAATTCACTTCGGTTTTCTGACCGATTGCTGCCAGGATGTAATCCACCTTTACATCAAAATCAGAACCTTCTTTTGGTACCGGACGGCGACGGCCAGAAGCATCGGGTTCCCCAAGTTCCATTCGCAGGCAGGTGATGGAGTGCACATTGCCCTGCTCATCCTTGTTTACCAACCTGGGGTTGGTCAGGAAGAGGTATTCAACGCCTTCGAGTTTTGATTCGTGAATTTCGATTGGGTTGGCAGGCATCTCCTTTTCGGTGCGGCGATAGATCACATACACCTTGTCAGCACCGCATCTGATGGATGTGCGGCAACAGTCCATGGCGGTGTTTCCACCCCCCACAACAGCCACCGTTTTTCCTTTGAAATTGTATCTTTGGCCAGTCACTTCCATGTTTCTTAAAAAGTCGATCCCGGAGAAGACATTTCCGGCATCTTCACCTTCGCAACCCAGGAGCGATCCCCTTTGCGAACCGATCGTCAGAATTACGGCGTCATAGTTTTTCTTGAGTTCGTGGTAATGAAGGTTGTCACCTAATTTTTGGTTGTAAAATATCTTTGCTCCAAGTTCGGTTACAGCCGCTACTTCTTTGTCAATGATATCATTTGGGAGTCTGTATTCCGGGATTCCATAACGCAGCCAGCCACCAGGTGCGGGAGCTGCTTCGTAGATGTCGCACTGATGGCCTTTTTGCTGAAGAAAATAAGCACAGGATAAACCTCCCGGCCCGGCGCCGATGATGGCTACTTTTTTACCGGTTGACGGAGCAACTTTGGGGATAAAACGGCTTGGTGATTCCAGGTCAATGTCGGCGGCAAAACGCTTCAGGTAATCAATGCCAACGCCTGTTCCTTCAGACAGCAGATTACGACGGCAGGCAGCTTCGCAGGGTCTGACGCATACGCGTCCACAAATGGCCGGTAAGGGGTTGGTCTCTTTGATCAGGCCGATCGCTTCGGAGTATAATCCTTTTTCGATCAGCGAAATGTACCCCTGCACATCCACACCTGCCGGGCAGGTCGACTTGCATGGCGCCATGCAGTCGGCGTAGTGATTGCTCGCCAGCAGGTCGAGTGCTGTTTTCCGCGCTTTTCTGATCCGCTCGTTTTCAGTTTCTATCTTGAAACCTTCAGCAATTTTTGTGGAGCAGGCGGGTTGCAAAATCCGGTAGCCTTCTATTTCGACTACACAGAGGTAGCAGGAGGAGAAAGGCTCAAGGCGCGGATCGTTGCAGAGGGTCGGAATATGCACATTGTTGCGGCGAGCAAGCTCAAGGATGGTTTCGCCCGGTTTTCCCTTTACTATTTTCCCGTTGAGGATGATGTTGAAAGTGTCGTTCATTTGGCGTAAAACTTTTTGGTTTTGTGAAAATTAGCGGAGAATTATGGCATCAAACTTACACCGTGAGTAGCAATCGCCACATTTGATACAAATCTCCTGATCGATTACATGAGCCATTTTGCGTTCGCCGGTGATGGCATTTACAGGGCACTTTTTGGCGCAAACCGTGCATCCGGTGCATTTGTCCGGAATGATTTCGTAGGTGAGCAGGCTTTTGCAAACTTTTGCCGGGCACTTTTTCTCCAGAATATGTGCTGTGTATTCGTCCCTGAAGTATTTGAGCGTTGTAAGCACAGGATTTGGCGCCGTTTGGCCAAGTCCGCACAGCGAGTTGTCTTTGATCTGGTAAGCCAGTTCTTCCAACGTATCAATATCTTCCATCTTACCTTTACCTTCAGTAATGCGCTGCAGGACTTCAAGCATCCGTTTGGTCCCAATCCGGCAGAAGGTGCATTTTCCACAGCTTTCGGTTTGGGTAAAATTGAGGAAAAATCTTGCAACATCCACCATACATGTATCCTCATCCATCACCACCATGCCGCCTGAACCCATGATAGCGCCGGTGGCATTCACCGAATCATAATCAACAATGGTATCGGCGAGGTACTCGGGAATGCAGCCGCCTGAGGGGCCACCCAGCTGTACGGCTTTGAATTTTTTTCCTCCGGGAATTCCTCCACCCAATTTGTAGATAATATCGCGGATGGTGATTCCCATAGGCACTTCTACCAGGCCGGAATGATTGATCTTGCCGGCCAGTGCAAATACTTTAGTGCCTTTACTTTTTTCGGTGCCGTATTTTGCGTAGGCTTCCGGGCCGTTGATAATAATCCATGGAATGTTGGCCCAGGTTTCAACGTTGTTGATGTTGGTGGGTTTTTTCCAGAGCCCTGAGATGGCCGGGAATGGAGGTCTCTTCCTGGGCATACCACGTTCACCTTCGACAGATGCGATAAGCGCGGTTTCTTCTCCACAGACAAAAGCACCGGCTCCTTCTTTCACATAAATGTCAAAGCAAAAGCCTTCGATACCCATAATATGTTCGCCAAGATAGCCCTGGTCGCGGGCTTGCTCGATGGCAATATTCAATCTTTTAATCGCTAATGGGTATTCAGCGCGGCAATAGATGACGCCACCATTAGCACCAATGGCATAAGCGCCAATAATCATTCCTTCGAGCACTGCATGGGGGTCGCCCTCAAGCAGCGAGCGATCCATGAATGCGCCCGGGTCGCCTTCATCGGCATTGCAGATGATATATTTCTCATCGGATTCACTTTTCCTGGCAAACCGCCATTTCATCCCTGTAGGGAAACCGCCGCCACCACGACCGCGCAACCCAGATTGCAACACCAATTCAATCACTTCATCGCGGGTTATCCCTTCATCAGCGATTTTTTTTATAGCCTCATACCCCTGGTGCGCCTCATATTCTTCCAACGATTCAGGGTCGATATAACCACAATGGCGCAGGGCAATCTTTATCTGGTTGTCAAAAAAGAGATGATCTGGTGTTTCGAAAAGATCAGTCTTTACAACAAACTCCCGGATTGGCTCGTGATTAACCACATGCTTTTCCAATAATTCCACCACCCTGTTCTCATCCACATTTCCATAAATGTAAGAACCGGTATCGTCGATGATCTCTACCAACGGCTCGCGGAAACACATGCCGATACAACTAGTCTTCTTTAGCTCGAAATCGAGATTCTCGGCCATCCGCAATTGTTCAATTTTCTGATAGGTCTTGTTGGCTCCGGCTGCAATACCGCAACTTCCCAGGCCTACTATTACTTTGGTTTTTGACATATTCTGTTTGTTTTTCTTGCGATACTATTTTTCGATCTTCAAAATGATCAGTTGTTTTTGCTCATTTCATTTATCCTGATTTCTTTTATAATCCTTACAGCCTCTGATCCAGTTAACTTGCCGTATGTGTTATCATGTACCATCATCACCGGAGCCAATGAGCAACAACCCAGACAGGCTACCGATTCAAGGGTGAAAAGCCGATCCTCGGTGGTACCGCCATCGGCTACCTTAAGTGATTCCACCAGTGCTTCACTGATTTTAGTGGCATTTTGCACATGACAAGCTGTTCCATGGCAAACTTTGATGATGTATTTACCGACCGGGTTGAGCCTGAATTGCGCATAAAATGTAGCAACGCCGTACATATCGCTAAGGCTGAGGCCTGTGTCACCGGCAATTTTCTCGAATACCGCCTTCGGTATATAGCCGTAAATGGTTTGAGCGCCCTGGAGCAATGGGATCATATTCCCTTTTTTGTTTTTGTACTTTTCGATCAGATGATCTATCAGGGAGAGATCAACAGCATCGGTTGCCGGTTGGCTCTGTTTAGTGGTTATCCTTGCTATCCGCATAGTCAAAATATGTTTTGAGGGTGTAAAAGTATATATTGTTGTACAAGTTTAACCACCTGAAAAGCAATTTATAGACAATCTAAATTTGGATAAAAATGATTCCTGGTTTTTGCGTTCCGTGTTTTTTGTTCAATGTTGGCAGAATGACTTATGTGATGGATTGTGCAACTTATCGATAAAGGCAGTGATTGTTAGTTGGGCTCTGGGAATTGATGTCGTGAGAAATGTGATCCTGGTTCCGTTTAGCTTTGATGAATAATCACTACTGACCGACTAAAATTTGTTAATCCACTACGTGGAAATTTTGCAAATCGTAAAATTCTCTGCTACAATACTTTATCCCTGCCTGCTTGAGCATTCAGGCAGGCGCTATGCGGAATCCCCGTACGTACGGGGTGAAGTATTGTAGGAAGAGGTTACCCCGAATTTAAAAATACCTCGTAGAGGTTAAAGAAATTAGGGGTTTCAGGACGATTGATTAATTTTACCCGGACAGCATTGATGAATAATTTTACTTTTGTTTTCTATTAGATCAGTCTGATGCGTTTACGTTTAACACCTGTATTATGATTTATCTTGCACCACTGCAGGGCTATACTGAGGTTGAGTTTCGTCAGGCCTGGGCATCATTTTTTACCGGAATTGATGTTGCAGTAAGCCCGTTTATTCCGCTTTCAGAAAGTTTGATTTTTAAGGCAAAACATCTGCGTGATGTGATGCCCGACCTGAATTCCCGTATTCCGGTCATTCCACAGGTGCTTGGTAATGAGCCGGGGAAATTTATCCGGCTTGCACATCGCCTGGCCGATCTGGGCTACGAAACAGTGAACTGGAATCTGGGCTGTCCAAAACTTCAGGTTGCCCGAAAGCAAAGAGGGTCAGGGCTTCTGCCTTTTCCTGATAAGTTGCGTGCGATTCTTGAAAAGATGATTCCTCAGTTGCCATTGCAACTCTCCATAAAAACACGTCTTGGATTTCAGTCACCTGATGAATTTTATGATCTGATCGGTGTTTACAACGATTTTCCGCTCGAAAGCCTGATGATCCACCCCCGCATTGGCAGCCAGATGTATGAAGGGGAGTTGTATCTGAATGTTTTGGATCAGGTGATCGGAGAAATCAGACACCCCATCGTTTTCAGCGGTGACATAGTAACCATTGGCTTTTTTGAAGAATTGAAAAAGAGATATCCCGTCATCACCCGATGGATGCTTGGCAGGGGAGTGCTTGTTAATCCCTTTTTACCTGAAATACTGGTCAGGGGCACATCGCAACTCAATGCGGATATTATCCGGAAGCGGCAATACAACTTCCATGATGAATTGTATTGTGAAATCAGGGATAAATATAAAAGAGAAAGGACAATCCTGAATAAAATGAAAGATTTTTGGTCATATTTTGCCAGGTGGTTTGTGAACGACCATGAAATATTCTACGATCTTTCACATTTCAATACCCTTCACGAGTTTGTACCAGCAGCCAGAATGTATCTTCACGAGGCACAGATTTCATCCTTTGAAACAAGAATTGGCAGGCCGGTAGGGTGATGCAAAACAAGATTTCTGATGCTTTGGCTCGCGGTGAATAAAGGGTTTATCATTTGGCCAGCTTCAGTATTCTGAATGCTCCTCGCATAACCAATGCAAAAACAATGGTTCCGATGATCAGATCGGGGCGATTTGAACCTGTAGCCAGCACCAGCAGGGCGGCAGTAATTACTCCAAGGTTGGCCAGAACATCGTTTGAGGTGAAAATCCAGCTTGCCTTCATGTGGGCTTCGTCACTTTTGGCTTTTTGAAGAAGATAAAGACAGAGCGTGTTTCCGGCAAGTGCAGCCAACGAAACAATGATCATCATGGTGAAATCCGGAGGTGTATCGAAGCCGGTGAACCGCCGGATAACCTCAGCAAACCCAAGAAACGCAAGTGTCATTTGAAAATAACCGCTTGTTCTGGCAATCTTTTTCTTCCGGTTAACTGTTCCCCCAACCGCATAAAGACTTAGCCCATAAACGAAGGCATCAGCAAGCATATCGATGGAGTCAGCTACAAGTCCCATGGAGCGAGAGATGAAACCGGTAATCATCTCAGCAACAAAAAGTGAAAGATTGATGGCCAGCACCGCCCAAAGCACTTTTGTTTGCATCCGGTCCCCTGAAACCGGATTGATCTCGCAGTGCTCAGAACCGGCCATGGTTGCACCCAGATTAAGCGATTTGAGAGATGATTCAATTTTATCAAGGCCTCCAGTGTGATACACATCGAGACGCCGTTCAGGGATATTAAACTCGAGTTGTTTGATTTCGGCAACATCTTCCAGCTTCAGCCTTATCATGCTCTCCTCTGACGGGCAGTCCATTCCGGGTATGTTGAAGGTGCTCTTTGTCATGGTTTACAAAAATGATTACTGTGCAAAACTATAAATTAACACGAATGCTCGTATTGGTGATTTAATCTACTTTTGACCGCCAGTTAGGGCTCGAAATTGAAACCTTTCCCGGATTATGAAGATAGAATATCTGCTGTTGATTACGGCTTCTGGTTTTTTTCATGCATTTTATAATTTTCTGATGCGCCGTGAAAATGGAAGCAGGTTGTTCCTCACAGGAATTTTTGGTGTAGGAGCCTTGCTGTCGCTGGTTGCTACTTTTTTATCCGGCGTTCCTGTTTCAATTCCATGGAATGCAGTACCTTATGTTTTTGCAGCTTCTTTGTTTTACACTTTTTACCAGGTGTTTATTTCTAATGGTTTTGAAAGGGGCGATATAGCGATCGTGTATCCGCTGGCCATGCTTAGCCCGCTGTTTATACCTATACTGGCTTTGGTATTTCTGAAAGAGATCATTCCATTTTCTGTTTGGGTTGGGATTTTTATCACGCTCGGTGGCGCCATATTGATACAATTACGTTCATTATCCTTTTCAGAAATCAAAAAGATGATTTTTTTAGGCAAAGATTATGGTATTGCAAGGCTGGCGCTTGCAGCTTCTTTTATGTATGCCATCGGATCGGTGTTTGATAAATCAAGAATCAGCGTATTCAACATCTTTATTTACATGAATTTCATCCTTCTTTTTATGGCTGGGATGCTGCTGGTTTATGTTTTCGTTTTCGAAAGAAAGCAATCGATGAATGTTTATATAGCAAAACATTACAAACCAATATTAATCGGTGGGGCAGTACTTTTCCTGTCTTTTCTTTCCTTTCGCATGGCCTTGCAGTTTGTGTATGTTAGCATTGCAGTGCCGGTCAGGCTCTCATCTATCGTTTTTGCTGTGTTGTTTGGTGTTCTGGTATTAAGAGAAAAAGTAAACCGCAAACAGGTTACCGGTATCATCATGTTAATCATAGGAATTTTGATTATCCACTGGTTCAGAATGAGCTGATTGGTATGCAATACATTCATTATAGGATTATGAAATGTATTACTGATCCTGTCAATCTTATGGCTTGTTGCTACGCATCCGGGAACTGGTTCGGATTTGATGATATTGATAGTTGTTTAAGCGTAGTATTTTCCACTCCTGGTTTTCAAAACCATTGCCATCGGTTGATAAGAACTGGTAGTTACCAAAAAGGGTGGATGCATCATGGTAGGGTAAGCATTCGGTAAAATGTGAACCATATTTTATGAGTGCGCTGAAAAAGAAAAGACCAGTGTCATACCCTTTGAATGCGTAATTCTCAGGTTCAGCCTGATATTTTTCCCTGTATTTCAGCACAAAATTTCTAACAGCATCAGACTCGAAATCCACATACTCAGAAGTCATCACATGGGTATTAAG
This sequence comes from Bacteroidales bacterium, assembly GCA_014860585.1. Taxonomy (NCBI): domain Bacteria; kingdom Pseudomonadati; phylum Bacteroidota; class Bacteroidia; order Bacteroidales; species Bacteroidales bacterium. The sequence goes on from JACZJL010000032.1 coordinate 31,863, forward strand.
GTTATTCAAATGTTTGTAATCGAGACCTTCCATTTCTAACCATTCAGGGAGGCCGAAAACTGTTATTTTGTAATTTTCGCGCAGCATATTGAGTTTGCGCATGAGATCGAGTATATACAACTTGTTTTCGGTATAGACGATGACAACATTCTCTTTTGAGGTTGAAGCCATCTTTTTAAAAGTATTTAAACTGTCGCGGCTGTAAATGATTTCGTAAAAAGGGGCTGGAGAATGAATTTCGTCGGGATTCAATTGCCGGGTCAGTGCTGATCTTAATTTGGTGATGATCTGTTCATCACGCATGGAATTGTGACGTGCGATGAATACTTCAGCACTACTGAGTTTGCTGTAAATATATTCGGCCATAGCATCAAAGATTCTGTCTTCATTAGGTATTACCTTGATAGCGTATGGATTACCTGTCAAAAAATCATTTCGGTTAGAAAGCGGGTTCACAATCGGAATTTGATTGCTTAGGGCAAATTCGGCGACAATCCTGTAACTACTGTTGTAAAATGGTCCGATGATGAGGTGCATCTCTTTGATTTGAGGATTCAGTAATACTGCTTTTGCCTGGGCGATGTCCTCCTCAACATTGAAAACATAAATGTTGGCGTTAAATCCCTTCTTCCGCAAAGAATCCAACGCCAGCAACATTCCTTCATAATACTGTATGAACAGGAATGATTTAATGAAACCTTCGCCACTTTTATCCAATTCGTTAAAGAAAAAGGGCATCATCAGTGCAATGTTAAAGCTCCCTTTTTCTGTTATTTGATCACAAAAATCACCATTGGGTATTTTCTGTTTTAATTCTTCACGAATCATCTCTTCAGAAATCACAGGTTTTTCCTGTTCGGCAATTATATCTGGTTTTCGCGGAGGAAGAGGGATTCTAACTGTTTGTCCTGGTTGCAGTTGACGTGAAATGTAGGGGTTGATGCCTAAAATCTTATCAACTTCGGTCTTATAATCGTTGGCCAGCCGGTTCAGGGTAATTCGATGCCGAACATTATGGGTAATGTAATCCCTTTCAACGCTGCTAATGGGTATTTTAATGATTTGTCCCTTAACCGGTTTATCGCTAACCCCAGGGTTGATGGCGTAAATGCTGTCGATACTGATTCGATAGCGAATGGCAAGTTCATAAAGGGTTTCTCTGTTGCGTTCCTGGAACTCGAAGTATCCTTTTCCGTCTTTATCCTGGGTCAAGGTGGTAGAGGCTGCGTCGGGAGATGCAACTACTGTTGATGCCGGTTTAATTTCAGGCTGCACGGTTGTTTGTTGCTGCTGCCCGGCCAATGCGGGTTGCGTGCGGTCGAAGATGGGAATTTTCACAAAACCGCCTTCTTTCAGTCCCTCGGTAAGGTCGTCGTTGACGGCAATGATCTCTTCAACAGTCACGTTATATTCTTTTGCCAGGCTGAACAATGTTTCACCTTTTGCCACACGGCGGTGGTTCATTCCGATGGGTTTCGATCCCTGGTTTTCATTTTGTGAACTTGAAAAAGGAATTTTTATCACATCATCCGGCTGGATGTTTTCATCAGTTCCGGGGTTGTTTTGCAGGATATCAGCGACTTTTACTTCATAGGCGCGTGCAATTGAATATAGGGTTTGCCCGCGTTCGACCTTGTGAATATAAAATTGGTTACCACCTATAGTTTCGGTCACAGCAGAACGTCGAATTGTATCCTGAGCCTGAACCTGCAATCCGGAAAAGGAAAGAGCCAGAAAGACGATCAGAAGTGCTTTTTTTAAATTCATGTTGAGATTATTGTTCTTTTAATCAAACAAATTCAATGCTTAAAAACTCCATTCAGCAGGTTTTATTTTTGTGCCAATGATTGGAAAACCCCATTACAATCATCATAGTTTTAAATCCAATGCTGTATTCGGAATTCATTATTATTTAGATAAAACACTGCCAGGTCTCAATCCCGCACGTGCGGGACTGGCAGGTTGATATTCATTTCTTAAAAAACATCCGCAGCCATACCGACAACCTCAACCTTACCCTCAACCTCAACCTTAACCTCACCCTCAACCTCAACCTATAGTCTTCTCAACCCCTTCTTTCACTCCCATTCAATTGTTGCAGGTGGTTTTGAACTGACGTCATACACCACGCGGTTTACTCCTTTTACTTTATTGATGATGTCGTTGGATACTTTGGCCAAAAATTCGTAAGGAAGGTGTGACCAGTCAGCAGTCATCCCATCGGTTGAGCCGACAGCCCTGAGGGCTACCACATTTTCATAGGTTCTCTCGTCGCCCATCACACCGACCGAACTGACGGGAAGTAGCACAGTGAGCGCCTGCCAGACCTTGTCGTAAAGCCCGTTATCTTTCAGACCCTGGATAAAAATATGGTCAACATCCTGCAAAATGCTTATCCGCGCCGGAGTGATTTCGCCCAATACACGAATTCCAAGCCCGGGGCCGGGGAAGGGATGTCTGTTGAGGATATCCGGTTTTAGTCCCATTTCACGACCAACCCATCTGACTTCGTCTTTGAAAAGGCTTTTCAACGGTTCAATTACTTTTAACTTCATAAAATCAGGAAGTCCGCCCACGTTGTGGTGCGATTTGATTGTGGCCGATGGGCCTTTTACTGAAACCGATTCGATGACATCAGGATAGATGGTACCCTGGGCAAGCCATTTTACTTCTTCGATCCGGTGTGCTTCATCATCAAATACCTCAATAAAAGTACGACCGATTACTTTTCGCTTTTCTTCGGGATCTGTTTTGCCTTTTAATGCTCCATAAAAACGATCGGCAGCACGAACTCCTTTTACATTCAACCCCATATCGCGGTAAGCTTCAAGCACTGTTTCGAATTCAAACTTGCGAAGCAAACCGTTGTCCACAAAAATGCAGTGTAGTTGGCTGCCAATGGCCTTGTGCAGTAAAAGAGCAGCGACCGATGAGTCTACCCCACCCGAAAGTCCTAATACCACCTTGTCGTTTTTCAAATCCTCGCGTAACCAGTGCACAGTGCTTTCGACGAATCCTGCTGGAGTCCAGCTTTGAGAACAATGGCAGATACCCACAACAAAGTTGTAAAGCAGTGTCATGCCTTCGGAAGTATGGTAAACTTCGGGATGAAACTGAATACCATAGATTGATGAATTACCTGCCTGGTACCCTGCCACCTGTACATCATGGGTTCCGGCAATAATCCTGAAATCCTTCGGAATGGAGAGAATGGTATCGCCGTGCGACATCCAGACCTGGCAACCGGGTGTCATGCCATGCAACAAAGCGTTGGACTGGTCAATATGGTTCAGGTTGGCACGTCCGTACTCCCTGATTTTGGAAGGTTCAACTTCTCCGCCATTGATCTTGGCCAGGTATTGCGCACCATAACAAAGACCAAGGAGAGGAATTTTTTTTGCGAGAATATTTTCCAGGACAGGTTTTGGTGAATCAGGATCTGAAACTGAAAAAGGGCTTCCGGAGAGGATTACTCCCTGAACGTACTCAAGTGACGGTATTTGGTTAAACGGATGAATTTCGCAGTAAACGTTCAGTTCGCGCACACGTCGGGCAATCAACTGGGTGTATTGAGAACCGAAGTCGAGAATCAATATCATTTGTTGCATACTGCGATCTATTTATTGGTCTTTTTAGTTCCTGAAAGTTGCTGCTGACGCTGCCTGGTCAGTTCTTCAAGTTTGGCCTGGAACTTCGATTTCTTCACCGGTTTGGTCTTGTTTAACTGGATTTGCTGATGAATTTTATCCTCATCTATCGTTTTGCGGATCAGGAACATCTGGGCAAACGTGAGAATATTCGCAAGGAAATAGTAGTAGCTTAACCCTGAAGCAAAGTTGTTGAATATTCCGAGGAACATTACCGGCATGATATACATCATGGTTTTCATTCCGGGCATCTGGTTGGTTGAGCCCATCATGTCGTTGTTGAGTTTGGTGTACATGATTGTTGATACGGTCATCAGTAGTGTGAATAAACTGACGTGCGCACCATAAAATGGGATATTGAAAGGCAAATCAAGAATCGAGTCGTAACTTGACAGGTCGTGAGCCCAAAGGAAAGCCTCCTGCCTTAGTTCGATGGAGGAGGGGAAAAACCTGAACATAGCCAACAGGATGGGGAACTGCAGCAACATTGGCACACATCCGGCCATTGGGTTGACTCCAGCTTTTTTGTAAAGTGCCATGGTAGCCTGCTGCTTCTTCATTGTGTCTTCAGGCTTCGGGAATTTTTTGGAAATTTCTTCTATTTCAGGCTTCAGTACCCGCATTTTGGCCGAAGACTTATAGGTTTTGTAGGCTATGGGGAAAAGCACAATTTTAAGCAAAATTGTAAGAATCAGGATTACGATGCCATAGTTCCAACCATACCCGCCCAGCCAGTCAAAAACCGGAATCACCGCATAAATGTTAATCCAGGCCATCAGAAAGAAACCCCATCCTAAAGGGATTTGGCGCTGCAGGTCAAGCTTGTATTGTTTTAGAGTGCTGTATTTATTTGGGCCAAAATAGAAATTCATTTCGAAACTGTGATCGGGGGAGAAATCATAAGGGACAGCAACAAGCGCGGACATTGATTTCAGATAATGCTCATCGCTGTTCTGCAGGTCACTAAACGACTTGATTTCTGCGTTTGTGAAAGCCTGATCTGCAATCAGTGTGGCTAAAAAGAAGCGGGTTTTGAAAGAGACCCATTTCACAGGTAATTTCAACGATTGTTCATCATCTTTGCGCTCCGAAAGGTAATCAACGGACTCTTTATCAAATTTCCAGTAAACGGTTGATTCATTGCGTTCGTTTTCAATACTTTGTTCCTGGCGGCGCATATCGGCGCTCCAGGTCAGGTCAATAAAACCAGTTCCGGGATCAATCACCTTATTCATTCCTACCATGTTCAACCGGTAGCTGAGCATATAGTTATCGCCATAAATGGTGTAGAGGTACTCAATGTATCTTGACTGGTCGGGTGTTCCGTCAGGAGCAACCGCGTAAAGGCGCATGGCAAAACGCAGGGAGTCATTTCCGGTGACAGTCATTGTTTTACTGTCAGTCCATTTTGTATCAGGGTAATAAGGTTGAAAATACAGATCGTTTGTGCTGATACGGCGGCTGTTGGCAAAAAAGGTGTAACCGAATACGGCATCATCATTATTAAATAAAATCAGCGGCAATGAGTCGAAAGTTTTATAATCCTTCAGTTGTGCGTTGATGATCTTTCCGCCTACGCTCGAAATCCGGATCTTCAACAGATCATTTTCGATCACAAATTCTTCCTGCTTGCCCTGGGCAGCCAAAGCGAATGCTCCAAGTTTGTCAATCAACGCCTGGTTGTTGCCTGCTGAAATTGAGTCGGTGAATTCATTAATAATTACTTCTTCCTCAGCCTTCTTTTCGATGTCTGCAATTCTTACCCTGGCGATAGAATCCTGGCGGTATTTCACCATCTCGAGTGAATCACGAACCTGCTCACGCCGGGCGATTTCCTCCTTTGAGGGTTGGTTGAAAATGGAAAATCCGATAAAAATAGCGAAAATGAGGATTAATCCATAGATTGTGTTTTTGTCCATCAGGCTAACTTTTGTGAATGATAAAAATGAGGGCGCAAAGATATTTATTTTGGAGTTATGGGAAGGTAAAACAAATTGCTCAATGCGAGATCAGCCTGATCAATTGTTCGGTTTTTTTTCACTTAATACGACATCTTACTTATTGGCTATCCTTTTTAAGCTACTGATGGCATACAATGGTAAATTTATCAGCCATTCTTCCAGGCGGTAGTCTGACATTGAAGTACGAACCGTGAGCTTTGGGGCAAACTTTTCATGAAATACTCTAAGGCTCTTTGCGTGCAGGTTTTCTTCTGCTTTTACCTCAACTGGTAATACAAGACCATTAAATTGAATTATAAAATCAACCTCTGCACTCGACCGCTCTGCTGACCAGTAGAAAATTTTAAAAAGATCTTCAGTAACCATCTGTTGCAAAACATATTGCTCAGTGAGCGCGCCTTTAAATTCGGTAAATATAGCATTTCCCTCAATGATTGTTTTTGGATCAATGTCGCCCATTGCAGCCAACAAGCCTATGTCAACAAGAAACATTTTGAAGGCAGAAAAATCTTCATAAGCTTTCAGTGGAATGAATGGTTTTACTGCTCTGTTGATTTTGTGAACCTGTCCGCAATCATTCAGCCATGTTAAAGCCAACTCATAATCCTTTGCCCTACTGCCTTCTTTTATGAGTCCATAAATGAATTTTCTGTTCTCCTTTGCCAGTTGCGACGGGATCGAATTCCATACCATGCGTATTCTTGGGACTATACTGACCGGCGCATGTTTGGAAAAATCTTGTTCGTAAGCGTAGAGAATTTGTTTGTGGATAGAGCGGATTTCGTTGAAATCTCTATTTACAACAAAATGGGAAACTGCTTCAGGCATTCCACCCACAAAATAGTAATGCTTTAAATGTTCTATAAATTTTGATTTGAAAGCTGTAATGAGTTTCCAATCGCACTTACTGAGCATCTCCACAAGATTTACTTCATCAAATGCTTCTAAATATTCAATAAATGAAAGTGGATATAAATCAAGAAACTGAACTTTTCCTACCGGAAATGAAACATTGGAGTGGATGGCCATTCCAAGAAGAGATCCTGCTGCCATAATATGGAATTGAGGAGCATCCTCGCAAAAGTATTTCAAGGCAGTTATTAACTTCGGAATTGCCTGGATCTCGTCCAGAATTATTAGAGTGTTTGCTGGATCAATCTTCACTCCGGATTCAACTTCAAGTGCGAGAATGATTCTCTGAATATCAAAATCATCCTTTACGATGGTTTCCAATCGTTTGGTTTTCTCAATATTCAAATAAACTGTATTTTCATAATAAATTCTTCCAAATTCTTTCATTAACCAGGTTTTTCCAACCTGTCGTGCACCTCTGATAATCAGTGGTTTTCTGGATGTAGAGTCCTTCCACGAAATTAGTTCAGCGATTTTAGTTCTTTTCATGGTTGTTAACTTTTTTGCAAAAATACAAAAATTCATACGAATAAATGTCGTTAATCACACTTTTACGTACGAATATTTGTAACAGATCACATTTTTTCAAACGAATATTTGTTGTCAAAACAATTTTTCACATAATAAATGCTATGCCGCACTGGCAAAAGTTGCACTATGTCTTGTTGTTTTTGGATTAAGTGATCCACGGTAAGGAACACAAACTCAAATTCACCCCGGTGCTGCCTTGCACAGGAAGCTTTTATTCAGATAGTGAATGAATGGCGATAAAAAAAATCCCTTTATTTTAGCCGTCAATTAAGGCTAACCTAAGATCAAATTTTTGAACGTGATGATATGACAAGACTAAAGCGTCCTCCAACTCTGCTTGAGGCATTAATCCCGGTAGTTTTTCTAACGGCATTAATCTCAATTAATGTTTTCATTTTTGGTGATGATTCTCTGGCCGGCTCCAACCAGATGGTGTTGGTCCTTTCGGCCACTGTGGCTGCAATTGTTGCCTTTATTTCCGGAACAAGCTGGGAAGAGCTGCATGGAGGAATTGTAAAAAGCATCGGATCAGCCATGTCAGCCATACTGATTCTTTTGTTAATCGGATCGCTGGCGGGCACCTGGCTTTTGAGTGGTATTGTGCCTGCCATGATCTATTATGGGCTTCAGATTCTTAATCCTACTATTTTTCTCCTGGCGGCCTGCATTGTAAGTTCCATTGTTTCGCTGGCAACGGGCAGCAGCTGGTCAACAGTGGCAACGCTTGGTGTGGCTTTGCTTGGCATCGGACGAGCCCTTGGTCTGCCGGATGGTGTGATTGGCGGAGCTATTCTTTCCGGGGCCTATTTTGGAGATAAAATGTCGCCACTGTCCGATACTACCAACCTGGCGCCTGCGATGGCAGGAACTGATCTTTTTACCCATATCCGATACATGGTATTAACTACCGCGCCAACCTTTACAATCACACTGATCATTTACCTGGTTATTGGTTTTTCCCGCACTCAATCCACCGAAATCAATGATATCCAACCCATTCTATCTGCTATCAATGGAACATTTAATGTTACACCGCTTCTTTTTATTGTTCCTGTCATGGTCATTTCTCTGATAGTGATGAAAATTCCGGCACTGCCAGCATTACTTTCAGGGACACTTGCCGGAGCATTGTTCGCACTGATTTTCCAGCCTCAGATCATCGAACAGGTGAGTGGGATTGAAGGTAAATTCCACGTTGCTGCCTATGTTGCTATTATGAAATCGATGTACACCAGTATCAGCGTGACCACCGACCACGAAATGGTGAACAGTCTATTGTCAACGGGCGGTATGCGGGGGATGCTTAATACGGTCTGGCTGATTATCTGTGCGATGGTCTTTGGCGGTATTATGGAGGCCGGCGGGTTGCTGCAGCGAATCACCCAGACTGTGATCCGGTGGGCTAACAGCCAGGGGTCGCTTATAGCATCAACAGCAGGAACCTGCATTTTCTTCAATATTACGGCCAGTGACCAATACCTCAGTATTGTGGTGCCGGGAAGAATGTTTGCCAGCACTTACCGCGAAAGGGGATTAGCTCCCCAAAACCTTAGCCGCACCCTCGAAGACAGCGGAACGGTTACTTCTGTGCTCGTCCCCTGGAATACCTGTGGCGCCACACAATCTGTTGTCCTCGGCATTCCAACCCTGACCTACTTGCCTTACTGCTTTTTCAACCTGATCAGTCCGCTGATGACGATCTTTTTCGGGTATATGAACATAAAAATTGCCAAACTCAGCGACCAGGTATTTGTCCGTAAAGATCAATAAGTTTGAGTAACCATCGTTTGGCTGATGAATGTGCTTGATAAAGTATTGAAGAAAATGCCATTAACGGATAAAAACAAGATTTATAGCAATGCCGGGCCAAAACGTTGGCGTGGATGGATCACTATTTTTATGGGAATATGGAAGAAATTAAACCACTTTGCTACTGTTGCTTTTCTGATTTTCCGGAGCATTTCCTCTAAACCTCTGCCCATTTTTGCTATACCTTTAATAACAGTCCTTTTATCAGTTCAGATCCTTCTTCCTGCTCAACCGGTAGAGTTGCCATTTAAAGCAGGTGAAAAACTCTATTACCAGGTAGCCTACAACTGGCATTTTGTATGGGTAGAAGCCGGCAAAGCGGAGTTTTTGGTTGATAGCCTGAAATACGGTGAAAGAGGCGCTTACCAGTTTAAAAGTGCTGGGCGCACATTGACTTCCTACGATTGGTTTTTCAAGGTACGCGACTACTTTGAATCGGTGGCTGATGCTGAAACATTGATGCCATACTGGTTTACACGCAACACCAGCGAAGGGGGTTATAAGGCATATGAAAAGTACAACTTTGACTACCCAAACAAGCAGATTATTACACAAATTGAGAACAGTAATAAACCCTTCACCAAAAGTATCGTACCACTTGGGGATGGAGTAATGGATGTTCAAACGGCAGTTTATTATGCCCGTTCGCTTGACTTCAGCCAAATGGAACCCGGAGACAAAATCACTTTCCACCTGATGATTGACGGTCGCGTGTATGAAATCTTCGGAAGATATCTTGGGATGGAGCATGTGGAGAATTATGACGGCTCAAAATACCGCTGCCACAAGTTTTCGGTATTGTTGGTTGAAGGGACAATTTTCAGTGGTGGCGAAGATTTGTTTGTGTGGGTTACCGACGACAGAAATAAAATCCCCATCCTGGTTGAAGCTAAGATCCTCGTAGGCTCCGTAAAAGCCTATTTCGTCAAAGCCGAAAATCTGAAGTTTCCTATGGAAACCACAGTTGGAAAATGATTCATTACAACCCTGAAAGGGTTGGATTACTGTAGGTTAAGATAACCGATTGAACTCATAGAGCAACCTCGAAGAGGTTGGATTATATCAATGATTTGGTGAAAATAGTCCAACCTCAGCGAGGTTGTCGCTGAATGATTGTAATGTTCATTGCAACCCTGAAAGGGTTGGAATACTGTAGGTTAAGATAACCGAATGAACTGATAGGGCAACCTCGCAGAGGTTGGATTATATCAATGATTTGGCGGAAATAGTCAAACATCTTTGAGGTTGTGGTGTGGATTTCAGAAAAGGTCATTAGCTACAAAAGTCCAACCTCTTCGAGGTTGTGGCGGTGAATGTGGACTTTGTTTTTGCTACAATAGTCCAACCTCAGCGAGGTCGTCCCCGAATGATTTTAATGTTCATTGCAACCCTGAAAGGGTTGGAATACTGTAGGTTAAGATAACCGAATGGACTGATAGGGCAACCTCGTAGAGGTTGGATTATATCAACGTGTTGTCGATAATAGTCCAATTACACGTTTAGAAATTAAACTTGCAATAACTTGGAAAAGCCTGTCCGAATTCATTAGGGGGTTGGATTAAATTAATCTACTAAAAGTTGGGCTAAGGCAATATCAATCAAAAAAGTCAAACAGATATTTCAAATCATATTCAATCTGAAAATCTTCCAGTAACTCGATGTACTCTTCACGAAAAGTCTTTTTTTTGTGATGCTCTTTTTGATTGATGATATAATTGACAACATTGCTGATATGTGAACGACTGTATGAAAATGCTCCATACCCCTCCTGCCATGAAAATTTGGAATATTGAAATTCTTGCTTTATGAAATTAGTAGATGAACGTTTAACTTCTTTTACCACATCCGAAATACTCATCGAAGGTTTTAGGCCAAAGAAAATATGAATATGATCATACATGCCGTTCACGGCCAAAGATTTATGTCCCATGCTGTTCAGTAGGCCAGCAGTGAATTTAAAAATTTGTTCCTGGTGATTTATAGTTTTAACCGGACAATGTAAATGTGGGCTGAAAACAAGATGAATGTAAAGCTGTGAAAATGAACTGGCTCCCATAGTTGATTTTTTTGGTAAAAGTAGAATTATTAATCAAAACCTGAAATGTAAATCAGATGGATTTTTTTAAATTTAGTCCAACCTCTTCGAGGTTGTGATATAGATTATTGAAAAGGTCGTTAGCTACAATAGTTCAACCTCTACGAGGTTGTCACCAAATGATTGTAATACCTTTGGCAACCCTGAAAGGGTTGGAATACTGTAGGTTAAGATAACCGAATGAACTGATAGGGCAACCTCGCAGAGGTTGGATTATATGAATGATTTGGCGGAAATAGTCCAACCTCTTCGAGGTTGTTGCGGTGGTGAGGGTTGGGGTTTTACTACATTAATCCAACCTCTTCGAGGTTGTGGGAGGGGGATAATCGGGATGGATTTTTGGTACAAAAGTCCAACCTCTGCGAGGTTGTGGTGGTGAATGTGGACTTTGTTTTTGCTACAATAGTCCGACCTCAGCGAGGTCGTCGCCGAATGATTATAATGTTCATTGTAACCCTGAAAGGGTTGGAATACTGTAGGTTAAGGCAACCGAAAGAACTATTTCATCAACCTCGTAGAGGTTGGATTCTATCAATGATTTGGTGAAAATAGTCCAACCTCTTATAGGTTGTTGCGGTGGTGAGGGTTGGGGTTTTACTGCAATAGTCCAACCTCTTCGAGGTTGATAGAGGTGAATGTGCACTCTATTTTACTAAATAGTCCAACCTCTTCGAGGTTGTGATGTGGATTATAGAAAAGTTCATTAGCTACACAAGTCCAACCTCTTCGAGGTTGTCGCCGAATGATTTTAATGTTCATTGCAACCCTGAAAGGGTTGGAATACTGTAGGTTAAGATAACCGAATGAACTGATAAGGCAACCTCGCAGAGGTTGGATTATATGAATGATTTGGCGGAAATAGTCAAAAATCTTTGAGGTTGCGGTTTGGATTATAGAAAAGGTCATTAGCTATAATAGTCCAATCCCGCACCTGCGGGATTGTGGGTCTTTGATGGGCGGGTTGTTTACTACAATAGTCAAACCTCTTCGAGGTTGTCATTTTGGTTTATAATTTAGAATGAATAAAAATTTCAGCAATTTGTATTTTGGATTGGTCTTATGCTCAACTTTGTTGTCGGCAAACGGAAGTTGTAGATAATATGTGCAAGTGGGCGAGTAAATTACAGTATAGCTGCGCTTTAAATATCGAAAAACTCTTTCCTTCTTTTAAATAATCTTCAATAACATCTTTTTATTCATCTTAATCCAATTTTACAATGAAACAGATTTTTACTGCTCTCCTGCTGCTGGCTGCTATGGGGCTGGCTGCGAACAACCTTCAGATTACGAGGGTGGCGCTGGTGGACAACGACCCGGTGGCCAAAACGGTGATGATTGAGTTTGACCTGAGCTGGGACAACTCCTGGCGCGACGACATTAACTGGGACGCCGCCTGGGTGATTGCCAAGTACTTTACCGGCGAGCTGCCCTACCCGCACTGCAAGCTGGCGCTGGAGGGCGCTGCGGCAGGCACCGGCACCGGCCACACGCTGATTGTGCCCGACGACAGCCTCACACTGAACGACACCCCCTACGGCGTGGGCGCCTTTATGTACCGCGACTCCCCCGGCAGCGGAACCTTTGCCGCCACCGGCGCACGCCTGAAATGGAACTACGGCCTGAACGGCTTTGACACCCTGCCCGAAGA
>JACZJL010000033.1 GCA_014860585.1 Bacteroidales bacterium
CGGAACCATCTGGATCACCGGAATTTCCGGTTTTGCAGAGATTGAGGTGATTGGCTCATTGGGAACAACAATGAAAACCATCACAAACGATGGCCAAAACTCATTAAGCATTGATCTTTACGACTTTCAACCAGGTGTTTACCAAATTAAATTTATGGGTGAAAGCGGAAGTGTAGTTAAACGGGTAGTGAAGAAATAGATTGTAGAAGCGATAGCATCATGACACCAGATGCTATCGCTTTTCATTTTTCCTGTAACCCAAACTAATCATTGCTGGTGGAGGCGCCAATTGAACGTTTACTGATGTTTATCGAAAAGTAATACTTAGGCTTGGTGGGGTTTTTCAAAGGATGTGACGGGTACTTGTTGTTGGTGTAAACGGCCGAAAGGGTATTCGCAGCGTGTAAAAGGTTTTCATGGAATTCTTTCGGCATCCCGTCAAGAATGCCTGCTAATACTTCATGGCGGACTGTTTCGGGATTACGGGCATAATCGTGCCACACCACCACAGAATTTTTGTGTATCAGATGAGTAAAAACTTTTTCAGTGTCGTTTTTCACTGATTCATAATGATGATCACCGTCAATAAAAATCAGGTCAAATTTTCTGTTCAACCCTGCAAAATCATAATTCTTTGAGTTGCCTTTCAAGTGGGCGATGTTCTTCTTTCCTTTTGAAAAAAAGCCTGTTAGTCCAATGTAATCCTCAGACTGACCTATCCGACGCATTTCTTCATCCATCAAATTCAGGGTAAAACAATCTTTGGCTACTCCAGCTACGTTCACTACGCTTTCACCGCGCCATGTACCGATTTCAAAATAGGAACAGTCGGTAAACCCTTCGGCTAATTTTATTAAAAGCGCAATATCAGTAGGTAGCGAACCGCCATCGAGGAAAGCAAAAACGGGCACCGTTGCCGAAAAACCGGGAAACATTACGTCAAGGTCAACAACCGGTAAACCGTTTCCAATTCCGTAATGCTGCATCACATATGTTTTCCATACTTCATCATTGTTTAGCACAAGATTAAGCAGGTAAGGTTTGCGGGCGATCAACCCAAGAGCTTTTGTTAGCTTTGAAATTTTTCCCATCCGGTTTGTCGTTTTGCGGCAAAAGTACAGAAATCAACTATTTGATTTCCCAAAAAATCACATTTCCGAACGGTGACAAGGTTTTTTCTTGTAATTTTGTTGCTTTCCAACCTTTGGAGATGTAACCTTCATCTGGTTAATGGATGGATGTCGATAAGAAGCATAACTGTAAATCATACATTTTATATCAAAAAATAGAAATCATGAAAGAAAAAAGTATCGAATTGCTCAACAAAGCAGTAGCCGACGAACTGACAGCAGTGCACCAGTACATGTACTTCCATTTTCACTGTGACGACCAGGGATACGACCTGCTGGCCAACCTTTTTAAACGCACAGCCATCGAAGAGATGCTCCATGTGGAGCGCCTGGCAGAGCGCATCCTCTTTCTCAAAGGTGATGTGAAAATGGAGGTAAGCGAACCAACCAGATACATACACGATGTAAACGAAATGCTCACCCTTGCCTGTAAAATGGAAGAGAGCAGTGCCAATGATTATAACAAGTGGGCTAACGAGTGTGCACAAAACGCAGACTCTGTTTCCAAGAAATTGTTTGAGTCGCTGGTGGAAGATGAGGAACGTCATTTTAATCAATATGACGATGAAATGGAGAACCTTAAGAAATTTGGTGACAAATACCTTGCCCTGCAGTCTATCGAGCGTAGCCGGAACACAGCGATGGGAACAGCCGCTGCCGATTAACGCCAACTGCGCTGTTTTGGAAATTTGCCCCGTGAGCATTTAGACTTTCGGGGCATTTTTAATGGTGCTGCTGAATACCGTTTGCAAAAACCATGTAATCTAAATTCACTTTGATTAAAGCCTAATTTCGCAAAGCAACAACATTATTCCCGATGGGGGCAAATTGGATTTTATTTTTCAAATTACCCGCTTTACCAACCTCAGCTTGTGTGTGTATTTTTTCAGGGATTGATTGTAAATACCGTGATGATCGATGTTATCAACTCTTACATACCCTGATGAATGGATAATTTTATTGTCGTGAAGCAGCATACCAACATGAGTGATTTTCCCTTCTTCATCATCAAAAAATGCAAGATCGCCAGTGGCAGCTTCCGATAACAGGTTTAATGTCTCACCGGTTTGCGACTGGTAAGCGGCATCACGCTGCAGTATCATACCGTGAATGTTGAAAACAACCTGCATTAGTCCTGAACAGTCAATACCAAACAATGACCGCCCTGCCCACAGGTAGGGTGCGTGAAGAAATAGTTTTGCAGTTTCGGCCAGGTCATTGCGGTTTACAGGAAAATGAGGTTCATGTATTGGTTCACTAAATCGAAATTCCATTCCTCCAACATTGAGCCTCCCATTCTTAAATCCTCTGAGACTGCTTCCTGTCATGACAAAGAACTTATTCCCCGAGTTCAATTCTTCCATTGTTGAAATGGCATTCAAAGGAAATTGTGGTGGCTTGCTAAATAAGTTTTCAAACTCGGCCTTTGAAAGGGTCAGATGTTGCTTTTTACTGATGTAGCCCTCATATTTATCCAACGTTCCTCTGATCAGTTGAAAATCGCCACTTTCACCAATAATTTCAAAGGTCTCGCCAAATAGCAACTGGCTCACCATTTCTGATTTATGTGAATCGCCTGCTCTTACCGGGATTGATGAGAGGTGACAAAAACCATAATTTTCCATCTTTTATTGAATATTAAAGGTTTGAGGTTAATTTCATGTTTGACTTTTTTGGCAAAATTAGCCGATTCTTTGTATTGATCATATTTATCTCAGTAAATTTTACCCCATGCTCCATGCCCCATGCTCCATGCCCCATGCCCTCAGGTCACTCCCCACCATTCCAACACACCAATCACTAAGTTTACAACGTAGTTCCTTCGTGTTCGGTCCTCCTGATAATCTCGTTTTGCAGGTCTTCACCCAGGTCATTAAAGTAATCGCTGTAACCGGCTACCCGCACAATCAGACTGCGGTATTTTTCAGGGTGTTTTTGCGCATCTTTAAGCGTATCGGCTGATACCACATTGAATTGGATATGATGTCCATCCAGCCGGAAATAGCTTCGGATCAGGTGGGTGAGTTTTGCAATACTGTCATCATCCTTAAAAAAAGCCGGTGTGAACTTTTGATTGAGCAAGGTTCCTCCAGTCCGGATGTGGTCAATTTTTGCAGCAGATTTAAGTACCCCTGTCGGGCCATTGCGATCAGCGCCCTGAACTGGTGAAATGCCTTCAGAAAGCGGCTCCCTGGCCTTTCTGCCGTCAGGCAAAGCATTGATCTTACTCCCGAAATAGACATGGCAGGTGGTGGGCAACATGTTGATCCTGAAAGCGCCACCACGTGAATTAGGCCTGCCATTCACCGACTTATAGAAAGCTTCAAACACTTCCTTTGCAGCTTGATCAGCGTAATCGTCATCGTTTCCGTACTTCGGGGTTTCATAAATGAGTTTGTAGTGCAAATCCTCACTACCGGCGAAGTTCTTTTTCATTGCCATCAGCAAATCATCAAAAGTGATGGTCTTTTCATCGAACACATGATAGCGGATAGCGGTCAGGCTATCGGTAATGCTACCCAGCCCCACACCCTGTATGTAACTGGTATTGTACCTTGCCCCTCCGGCGTTGTAATCGCGCCCGTTGGCAACGCAATCATCGATCACGAGGGAGAGAAATGGCGCAGGGAGGTTGTTGCCGATAATCTGTTCGATGATGTTATTTCCCTTGATCTTGATATTGATAAAATGTCCCAACTGTAAGGCAAATGCTTCAAAAAGATCGTCATAAGACCTGAATTTATAAGAGTCACCGGTGTTTAGCCCGATAGGTTTACCGGTTTGTGGGTCGGCTCCATTATTGAGGGTGATTTCGAGTACTTTTGGCAGGTTAAAATAACCAGTCAGGAAGTAAGCCTCCGTTCCGAAGGCCCCGCTTTCGACACAACCGCTGGCGCCTCCGTTCCTGGCATCTTCAACACTTTTACCCTGTCTTACCAGTTGTTGAACAATGGCATCGGTATTAAACATCGAAGGTTGACCAAAGCCTGTTTTGGTGATTTTAACCGCTCTTTGCACAAAATAATCCGGGTTTTTCTTGCTGATTTGCACCATCGAACTGGGCTGCAGTAAACGCATCTCTTCGATAATATCCAAAATAATGTAGCTTAACTCGTTCACTGCATCAGAGCCATCAGCTTTCACACCGCCAAGGTTGATCAGGGCAAAGTCAGTGTAGGTGCTGCTTTCGAGCGCGGTAACTCCAACTTTGGGAGGTGCAGGGTGATTATTAAATTTAATCCAGAAGGCCTGCAGCAATTCGATGGCTTTTTCTTTGCTCAGTGTTCCTTCGGCCATTTCTTTCTTATAAAATGGAAACAAATGCTGGTCAAGCCTGCCGGGATTAAAACTGTCCCAGGGGTTCAGTTCGGTGATCACTCCGAGATGAATGAACCAATAATGCTGCAAGGCTTCATGGAATGTCTCTGGCTTATTTTCAGGCACGCGACGGCAAACAGCGGCCATTTGTCTTAATTCTGACCTGCGTTCATTGTCGATTTCACCTTTTGCCAATTTTTCCAATTCGTTTGTATGGCGGTGGGCATATTTAATCATTGCTCCGGCCGCAATGTGCATGGCTTTTAGCTCTTCGCGCTTAATTACTGCATCAGGATCGTTGAAAAAGTCGATGGTCTCCAAAGAGGCTTGAATATCTTGCTGAATAGCTGCCAACCCCTTTTTAAAAATCTTCTCTCCTCCAGCTGTATGACCTGGAGCACGCTGCTCCTGAAACTCGGTAAATATCCCTGCAGCATAGGCATCCAGCCATTGCTGATCCATATTGGCCATCACTTTATCGCGGTTGGTTTTTCCCTGCCAGAATGGGATGATGTCCTCACGAAATGTTTTTTTCGTTTCAGTATTCACTTTGTAGGAAACCTTTGGCCTGGAGTCTAACATTTCAAGGTCTTCAAGTGTGTGCAGGCAAACTTCGGGGTAGGTGGGAGTGGCTTTGGGCGCCGGACCACGTTCGCCGACAATAAGCTCACCCTCGTTAATACAAATGTTTTTATGGGTTAAAATGTAGTCAAACGCCATTGCCCTTCGAACGGGCAGCGAAACCTGCTGTGCAACATCGCTTTTGTAGAATTCGGTGATGAGCAGTGCCCGTTCAGCCGAAATCCTGTTGACGGCATTCAGGCTGTTTTCTCTTAATACTTTTATTCTATCAGTCATGGATTTATCCTCCAATTTTTGTTTTAAATCCTTCTTTTTCAAAAATTTCTCTGAACAAAAATAAATCATTGTCCTGAACTTTGTCAAAATCAGCCAGGGCAAAATCTTTACTTAACCTCGAGTATTTGGCTTTTGCCATCGAGTGGTATGGTAGCAAATTAACCCCGGTTATCGAACCATTCAGACTTTTTAAATAATTGACGATAATGGTCATTTCTTCAACTGTATTATTAAATCCCGGGACTACAGGAATGCGGATGTTCGTTTTCTTGTTGTGCTTTGATATCATTTCAAGGTTTTTCAGGATCAACCGGTTGTCAACCCCTGTGAACTGCTTGTGAGTGATTGGGTCGGTATGCTTCAGGTCCCACAGGAAAAGATCGGTCGACTGTCTAATTTTCTCAATGATTTCCGGATTGGCATATCCGCATGTGTCAACCGCTGTATGTAAGCCCTCTTGTTGGCATGATTTTAAAAGTTGTTGAAGAAACTCCGGCTGGCTTAGCGGCTCTCCCCCGCTGAAAGTCACTCCGCCACCACTTTCGTTGAAAAAAACTATGTCTTTTCGGATCTCAGTCAATACCTCGTTAATCGTCATTTCTTTTCCGATTTGAACATCCTTTAGAAGTTTTCTGCCTTCCAGAATAATTTCTTTTTTAGTATGCTCAATTTGTTTCTCCTGGCTTTCGGGATTGTGACACCAGCGACAGCGCAATGGACAGCCTTTCAGAAATACCGTAGTGCGGATTCCCGGACCGTCGTGCACGCAAAAACGCCTGATATCGAATACAATACCTTTCATCAAGATTTAAAATAAATTGGGGAAAAGAAAATCGGGGAGCAGAACTGGTTTAATTTCAAAAAAGCCAGCATTCGTAAAGGCCTTTGCCGAAATTGTGATAAAGATTGAGATGGTAATTACTGGCAATCATTTTGCAAATCGTTTGACGTGGTAAAAGTAATTGTTTTTTGAAAACCAATGGAAAAACTTCAGGGGAAAGGGTGGGGGGTGGAAATGGTTGTTTTGGTGATTGCTCAATGATACATTATAATGACGAAGTTTTCATTATTGTGTTTGGCGAGTTTGATTTTCCGATGTTTTATGAAAGTTGCAGGCTTAATTTTCCCTGGTCATCGAAAAATTTTAGCACTTCAATGAATGGAGTTCAGATGAATATCGGCTTTCTTGTTTTCTTTTACTTTTACAGCCCGAAACGCGGGATATTTTGATGGGTTTAACAACGCAACCACCAAAAGGATAAAACCGTCTTTTAGAGGTGTTTTAAGCATAGTAAAGATTTATAGTCCCTGAATGAAAAAGAAATTTTTATCCAATTTAATTCTTTTACTGTTTTTAAACCTGCTGGTGAAACCATTCTGGATTCTTGGCATTGACCGATCGGTGCAAAATATCGTCGGCGCTGAGGATTACGGGTTTTATTATGTACTGTTCAACTTTTCCTTCCTTTTCAATATTCTTCTCGATTTTGGAATTACCAACTACAACAACCGGAATATCGCTCAGCATAGCCAGTTGCTAAACAAGCATTTCTCAGGGATCGTTATCATCAAATTACTGCTTGCTGTACTTTATACGATCATCACCTTCAGCGTTGGCCTCATTATCGGGTTCAGTGCCAATCAACTCGGATTGCTCGGCTTTATGTGTTTTAACCAGTTTTTGCTTTCATTTATCCTGTATCTGCGATCTAATGTTTCAGGCCTGTTGATGTTTCGCACCGACAGTTTTCTTTCGGTACTTGACAGGGTACTGATGATCCTGATCTGTGGTGTTCTGATTTGGGGACATGTTACAACCAGTTTATTTCGTATCGAGTGGTTTGTGTATGCACAAACGACTGCCTATCTGCTCACAGCTATAGTGGCTTCAATTGTAGTGATTAAAAAAGCTGAATTCCGCAGGCTAAACTGGAACTGGCCATTTTTTGTAATGATTATCAGGAAAAGCTTTCCTTTTGCAATACTGGTGCTATTGATGACTTTTTACAACCGCATCGATTCAGTGATGATTGAGCGATTGCTTCCTGCGGATATCGGCGAATACGAAGTGGGTATTTATGCTTCGGCATACCGGCTACTCGATGCCTCCAATATGATAGCCTATTTATTCTCGGTTTTACTGCTACCGTTGTTTTCACGTATGATTAAAAATAGGGAAAATGTCGTGCAGGTTGTAAAACTGGCAGCCACACTGCTGTTTATTATTTCATCCACAGTTGCCATCGGTTCTCATTTTTATAGTTTTGAACTGATGAATCTGATGTACCACGACCACGTGGAAGAATCGGCTGAGGTTTTTCGGCTGCTGATGTTTGGATACATTGCCATCTCAACTACTTATGTCTTTGGCACGCTGCTTACAGCCAACGGAAGTTTGAAAACACTCAATATTGTTGCTGCCAGTGGAATGTTTCTCAATTTCGCCATAAACATGATTCTTGTTCCCCGGCTTTACGCTGTCGGGTCAGCCTATGCGAGCCTGATCGCTCAATATGCAACAGCCTTCATCCAGTTGCTGATCGCCTGCAGGTTGTTCGGGTTTAAACCAAATTACAGGTTCCTTTCCACATTGGCGACCTTTGCAGTTGGAATTGTTTTGATCAACGTTTTTTCGAAACAAATTTTCGGGAACTGGATATATAACTTTATGCTGATGGTCGGCGCTTCTGTTGCTTTGGCAACCTTGCTTAAACTGCTAAATATCAAGGGATTTATCGATATTTTAAGAAGTAAAGAGGAATTGGACGCAAATTTTGAAGAAGGTTGATCATGCAATTAATTTTATCAGTTCACATGATAAAAAGTTCTATTTTTGCGCTCTTAAATGACAAAAACACCTATGGTTCAACGAAAACCGGCAAATGACAGTTTTGATTCAACAAACATTCTGTTGTTTCTATACAAATGGCGCAAGCCGTTGATTTGGGTGGTGGTTTTAGCAATTGTCGGCTCTACGATAGTTTCGTTAACTATCACCGATAAATACCGGTCAACCGTGATCATGTATCCGGCAGCCACTAATGCCATCTCTCAGGCACTGCTCACAGAGAACCGTGGTTCGATGCAGAAAGGAATTCTCGATTTTGGGGTAGATGAAGAGACGGAACAGATGCTTCAAATTCTCAATTCAAACCGGATACGTGACCGTATCATTGAAGAATTCGGCCTTGAAAAACACTATGACATCAGTCCCGATGCCAAATACAGGCTAAGCAAGCTTCATCGTCGTTACGAAAGCAATATCTCCTTTAAACGAACCGAATTCATGGCAGTAAAAATTTCAGTGCTTGACACTGATCCTTACTTTGCTGCTGATATTGCCAACAGGATTGCCGATTTGCTTGACTCTACCAAAAGCCAGATTCAGCAGGAACGGGCAAAAAAGGGATTTGAAATTGTAAAAGCACAATACTTTAACCTGTTGTCCGAAATGCAGCAGATGGAAGACTCGCTGACCAAACTGAGGGAGTTGGGTATCAATGATTACGAATCGCAATCAGAAATGATCAACCAGCAAATGGCCAAAGAGATGGCTGCTAACAATATGGAAGGAATCAGGAGGCTTCAAAATAAAATGGATATTCTTGCCAGATATGGTGGACCCTATGTGGCGTTGAGGGACCAGTTGGAATACGATCGTGAGAAACTTAGTTTGCTCAAATCCAAATACGAAGAAGCCAGAACAGATGCCGAAGAGGTTTTACCTACCAAGTTTGTGGTAAACAGCGCCTTCCCATCTGAGCGAAAAGCCTATCCTATCCGATGGTTAATCGTACTGGTAACAACCATTTCGGCTTTTCTTTTCTCAATGATTATGATTCTCATCCTTGAAAATATCAGGGAATACCTTCCCTTTGCCATCAAAGCCTCTGGAAAAAGGGATTTTACAGGAAATTCTGAGGATGACCGGTTACAGGAAAACAGGGGCAATTCACCTGATCAAAAGAAAAGGAATACCAACTTTAACGCTGCTGATCAATCGAACAAGCCTGAGGCTGAAAAAAAAAACGATCGAGGATACGACGCACAAAACGTTGAAACCAGGATGAGCGATAGGCATAATGAAGATAACAAACCAAGGGCAATAAAAAAAAGGAACCATAATAAGCATTTACACTATAGAAATTCAAGACAAACAGATCAAAAGGATAATCAAATGGAGAAATATTTTGCAAATACAAATCTGCTGAAGATGCTGTTCAAATGGAAATTTCATTTGGCCATCATCCTTATTATCAGTATCGTGCTGGCTGCGATCGTTTCCTCGCCACTCTTTATCGAACCAAAATTCAAGTCCTACGCGATCATTTACCCAAGTAATGTAACACCCTATTCTGACGAAAGTGAGTCGGAACAAATGTTGCAGTTTCTTCAGTCACGCGACATACGTGATCAACTGATTTCCAAATACGATCTTGCCAGTCGTTACAAAATTGATTCATCATACCAGTATTTCCAATCTACTATTAACTATGAATTTGATCAGAATGTCAACATTTCAAAAACTCCTTATGAATCGGTAAGGATAGAGGTTTTTGATACCGACCCCCTGATTGCATCCCAGATGGTGGAAGATATCATCAACTTTTACAACCAGAAAATTCTTAAAACACATAAGGAAAAATACGGAGAAGTTGTTGCTTTTATCCAAAAGAGACTGGATGCGAAAAAAGTTGAAATTGATTCTATAGAAAAAATTCACGCCAACCTGCGAATGAATTATGGAATCATTGACTATCCCAACCAGTCGCGCGAAGTCGCCAGAGGGTTTCTTCGCACCGTTGACGGAAACAATGCAGCGCAAAACATCAATACCAGGGAAGTTTTACTACTAAAAAAGAACCTTGAGGAATTGGGTGGTGATTGGATATTCAATAATGACCGGCTTTATAATCTTGTGAATGAATATTCAAAAATCAAAGTAGATCTTGATGCTGCTTTGATGAATTACAACCGCGAAATTACTTATGCCAATGTGGTTTCAGCACCCTATCCTGCGGACAAAAAAGCATACCCTGTTCGGTGGGTGATTGTGGTTGTTACGGCTATCGGGGCATTGTTTTTATCGCTGATCGCAATTTTGATCATTGAAAATTACGAATCAATCAAACGGAATTTTTGATCCATTTATCCTTACTTTTTAAGCTCATTATGCTACAAACTGATGTCACCAGATATTTTACTCAATTTCTTTCACTACTGACACCTCCGGTTTTTTTACCAACCGTTGGTCAATAAAAAACTTAAATGGAAAATCTGTTCAATAACCAGGGGATTCTAAATATTTTGTGGAGGAGAAAAATACATCTCGCAATATTAGTGCTGATTAGTATTGTGTTGTCTGTCATTTTTTCAAGTCCTTTTTTTATTACCCCGAAATATAAATCAATTGCGATCCTTTATCCGGAGATAGAAACAATTTATTCTACTGAAAATGAATCTGAACAAATGCTTCAATGGCTTGAGTCAAGGGACATATCGGATAGTCTGATTGCCAGGTTTGATCTGACCACTCACTATAAAATGGATTCATCTGATCCTCAGATTGTTTCGAATACTTACAGGAAATTGCAAAAACATGTTTTTATAACAACCACAAAGTTTGAGTCAGTGAAAATCGAAATTTGGGATAAGGACCCCGATATCGCATGTCAAATGGTACTTGCGATGATCGATCTTTACAACCAGAAAGTGAATGAAGCCCATCGGGTGAGATACAGGGAAGTGCTTGTGCTGGAAGAAAAGCGATTGCTTGATAAAAAAAAGCAACTCGATTCCCTTATGGTTTGTATTGTTGATATGCGGATGAAATATGGTTTAATCGACTATGGAATTCAAACCGGCGAAGTCACCAGGGGCTATCTTGGAACTTTTGACGGATCAGCTACTGCACAGATCAACCGAAACGAAATAAAGAAGCTGAAGAGCGACATTGAAAGCAAAGGAGATTCACTTTTATTATTAACAAATTTGTTGACAAGCGTTACCCATGCCTATAACAATTACCTGGTTTCTTATGAGGATGCCCTTCGAAATGTGAGTAAAGAATTGACTTTCGCCAGTGTGGTAACCAATCCTGTACCAGCTGATAAAAAGTGTTACCCGGTGCGTTGGATCATTGTATTTATTACTGCAGCCAGTGCTCTCTTTATCTCTGCAATCATAATGATTGTTGTTGACAGTTACGAACAAACTACTATAAATAATTGACAGGGTTTTGACTGAAAGAATAAAACTATATTGGGTTTACGGCATTAGTGTGTTATTCATTTTTCTGAATATCATGCTAATCCTCAAAGACTTTTATTGGTTCCTGCTGGTTCCCTTGTTGCTGGTAATCGTATTGCTATACATCTTTTCGATGGATAAGGTGCTGTTGCTGATTACCTTCTTCACGCCGCTCTCTATTTATCTTGTGCATTCTGAATTTAATCTCGGCGTGTCATTGCCAGCCGAGCCACTTATGTTCGGAGTACTTATTATTTTTGTTTTAAAAATTATTGCCGGCTATGGTTTTGACCGGAAAATACTCCGGCACCCGCTTTCTCTTGCTGTAATGGCTAATCTTGCGTGGATTTTTGTCACAACATTAACCAGTGAACTTCCGGCAGTGTCGGCGAAGTTTCTGGTTGCAAGGTTATGGTTTGTTGTACCATTCTTTTTTGTCGGGGTGGTGTTATTTAAAAAATTCAGCAACACAAAGCGGTTTATTTGGCTTTACCTTTTTGGGCTTCTTATTGTGGTTATCTACACAACGATACGTCACGCCGGGTTGGGATTTACGGAGCGGGCAGGTAGTTGGGCAGTAAAACCGTTTTACAACGATCACACAGCGTATGGGGCCATTATCGCTATGTTTATTCCATTTGTAGTGGCTTTCATTTTTGACAAAAGTTACAAATTTTCGGTCAGGATGTCTTCATTGTTTGTCCTGGTGCTTTTACTGACAGGAATTCTATTGTCATACAGCCGTGCAGCATGGATCAGTGTGGCTGTTGGCTTTGCGGTTTACCTGATCATCTTGACGAAGATCAAATTCAAATACCTTCTTGGTATTTTTATTGTCCTTTTAATCAGCCTTTTTAGTTTTCAGCAGCAAATTCTCGAAACGCTGGAGCGAAACAGGCAGGACTCTTCAGCCGATTTAATCGAACATGTTCAATCTATCTACAATATCAGCTCCGATGCATCCAATCTTGAAAGAATTAACCGGTGGCAGGCGGGAATCCGCATGTTCGAGGAACGCCCGGTAGTTGGTTGGGGACCCGGTACGTACCAGTTTTTGTACGCCCCATTCCAGCGGAGCAAAGAAAAAACCATTATCAGTACCAATCTGGGCGACATGGGTAATGCTCACAGCGAGTACATCGGCCCTCTGGCAGAGCAGGGAATACTTGGAATGTTGACAATGGTAATGGTAGTGATCATCGCGATTTACACAGCCTTCAAGGTGATGCGATTAACAACTGACCGTGAAGTACGAATGATGAGTTTAACTGCCGCTATTGCACTGATAACCTACTTCGTACATGGCTTTCTTAATAATTTCCTTGACACTGATAAAGCATCAGTTCCTATTTGGGGATTTCTGGCTATGATTTTGGCCTTAGATATTTATCATAGCAAAAGTAAGCAGGATGTTTGATTACCTGGATTTTAGAATAGTAAAACCGTAGTTGCAAAGCTGATAAGATGGATGTTGAAATTCAGGGAAAAACAAAAGATTGATGTTGAAAACGATTAAAACGAAACTCTGCCTGTTCCTGTCATTGATCATGATTTTCCCATCATGTCATGTAGGAAGGTATTTTTACTGGAATTATGCCGGAATCACTGATTATAAAAAATTCCCATCTGAACCAGTATCATCAGGGGAGAAGATCTATTACTTCGAACAGCCGGCAGAGAAGATGACACCGGCACTCCCCGGTCCATTTGCCACCGATGACAAGTCGGTAGATTTGCGCTCATTTCTCGATCAGCGTGAGACAGTTGCGTTTCTTGTGATCAGAAATGATACAATTTTAATGGAGGAGTATTTTGATAAATATACTGAGGATGCCATTATCGCCTCTTTTTCATTGAGTAAATCTTTTATTTCAGCGCTTACCGGTATTCTTATAGCCGAAGGATATATCCAGTCTGTTCACGAACCTGTTACTGATTTCCTTCCTGAACTCCTCACAGCAGATTTGCGTTTTGGAGACATCACCCTCGAACATTTACTGAATATGCGCTCCGGGATCCGGTTTAATGAGGGCTACTCAAATCCCTTTTCCGACATGGCCAAATATTATTATGGTACAAACCTGAACCGGTATATCAGGAAACTGAAGATTGAGCGGCCACCTGATGAAGTATATGATTACATCAGTGTGAACAATCAACTGCTTGGAATGGCTCTCGAACGCGCCACAGGAAAGCATCTGCCGGAATTGCTTGAGGAAAAAATCTGGAAACCGCTCGGGATGGAATATGATGCTTCATGGAGTGTGGACAGTAAACGAAACCGCCAGACCAAGGCATTTTGCTGCATCAATGCACGGGCGGTTGATTTGGCAAAATTTGGAAGGCTTTACCTGAATAAAGGTAACTGGAACGATAAGCAAATTATTCCGGAGGCATGGGTCGATTCAACGATGCGCATAGTGAACGATTCAAGAGATTCACAGGGTTATCCTTATACTTATCAATGGCGGGTAAAAGAAGACGGCGCAATTTTCGCAAAAGGAGTACTTGGCCAATACATTTATGTTTTCCCAAAAAAAAATATCATCATCGTCAGGATGGGTAAAAAAGATGGTGGTATGGTCTGGCCGGAGTTTTTTGAGCGACTCTGCGAACAACTGTAAATGGGGTAGGTTGCCTCCTTTTGATTGCTCATCTCCCTTTCGTGTGCAAAGAGACGGGCAGTCATCACTTCATTTCTTCCTCACCTTTTTCGAAGTAAAAATCTCCTGAGTCAGGATAGAAGTATTTTTCTTTTGAAAGTTTTTCGGAAAATGTGAAGTACTGGACGATTCCATGGGCGCAAAGTTGCCCTTCATTGTCAAATAATTCAACTTCGATATCCACCAGGTTTCGCCTTTGGGAGATGAGCTTCGCCCTGAGTTTAATAGCTCCTTTGTTAATGAGAACGGGCTTTTTGTATTTAACTTCGAGCCTGGAAGTGACGCCGGCGGTTTTTATTTTTACATAAACAAACCAGCTTGCAATTTCGTCCATCAGCGTGGATTGAATACCGCCATGCAGCAGGTCGTGGTAGCCCTGGAAATGATCTTCCGGTATCCAGGTGGCTGTGAGGTATTCCCCTTCGTCCACAAAGTTCAACCGCAGCCCGATGGGATTGTCAGGCGAGCAGCCAAAGCAGTCGTAGCCGCTCATCCCTGCAAAGGGATTTCTTATTTTTCTGAACATGAATCGGTTTATTTTTCTATGCCCTGGTCGAAAGTTTTTTCACTAACTAAATTTCCGTCTTCATCATAGACCTTCCATATTCCATGCTTAAGATTATCCTTAAACAGGCCTTCCTCCTTTACTTTTCCGTTGAGGTGATATTCACGGTGTTCACCTTCGCGGTTATTATTCACGTAAGTCTCTTCGGTTAAAAGCGCACCATTTTCATAGAATGTCTTTTGGGTACCTTCAAATTTCCCGTCGACATAAAGATATTCAGCAATTAAATTTCCATTTTGCGTGTACCATTTTGATAATCCATTCTTAATTCCGTTTTTGTGCTCTGACTCCTCCTGCAATGTTCCACTCGCATAGAAAGCACGCTTCAATCCTTCCAATTTGCCGCTAATATAATTCTCTTCAAGAATTAACCTGGAACCTCGTTCGTAAACCCTGTAAGCGCCATGCTTTTGATCATTCACATAAAATTGCTCTGAAACCAAATAACCCCTGCTGTCAATTTCGATGAATGCGCCATTTTTTTTGCCTTCATTATAGTTTTCGACAAATTGAACCAGGTCGTTTTTGTGATATGTTATCCAACTCCCGTCTTTCTTATCATCGAGATAAAACCCTACACTTTTTATATTTTCGATCGTGTCGATCCAATAACCCTGCTTCCGGCCTTTACCGTCCGTTTGATTGGTTTGGCTTCCTCCATCGCTGCTATCAATAGTAAAATGACAGGATGCTGCAATGAAAAGTGTGCTGAAGAATAAGATTAGAACTTTCATGATTAAATAGTTTTTTGCAAATTTACTAACATCGGTGGATACTGGTAACAAAAAGCTTTGATAAATGGTGCGGAGTTTAATCGATGGCAGGCTCACCGTAAAGATCAAATGCTTCTGCAGATGAAATTTTTATTGGATAAAAATTGCCTTGCCTGAGGTGAAATTGCTCAGGTATGAGAATTTCATTGTCCACCTCAGGCGAATCATATTGGCTGCGGCCAACCCAGTATCCACCTTCGTTCCGGTCGATGATCACCTTCATGATTTTACCCACTTTGTCCTGGTTCAGCTGGAAGGAGATTTGTTCCTGAAGTTCCATGAGTTGTGCTGCCCTCTGTTTTTTTATTGCCGCATGAACATTGTCTTTTTGCTTGAAAGCAGGAGTATTTTCCTCATGGGAATAAGTGAATACGCCAAGCCGTTCGAACTGAGCCTCAGCTACGAACGCCTTCAATTCGCTGAAATGATCTTTCGTCTCACCAGGAAATCCAACAATGATGCTTGTTCTGATAGCGATATCGGGAATGGCTTTTCTGAATTTTTGGATCAGCTGCAGGGTTTGCCTGCCTGTATGCCCCCGTTTCATTGCTTTTAGGATCGGCTCGCTGATATGTTGCACAGGAATGTCGATGTAATTACAAATCTTTGATGATGAACGCATCACATCCAGCACTTCCATCGGGAAACCCGCAGGGTAGGCATAATGTAACCTGATCCATTCGATACCTGAAACCTCAGAAAGTTTTTCGAGCAATTCCGGCAGTTTTCGTTTACCGTAAATATCTAAACCATAATAGGTGGAATCCTGTGCGATGATCATAAGTTCTTTAACCCCGTTGGAGGCCAGAAACCTGACTTCTTCAGTTAATTCTTCAATGGTTTTTGATCGGTGTTTTCCCCTGATCAGCGGGATGGCGCAAAAGGCACATTTACGGTCGCATCCTTCCGAAATCTTAAGGTAAGTATAATGTGAAGGTGTTGTTATGATTCGCTCTCCAAGCAACTCTTTCCTGTAATCCACGCCAATGCTTCGGAGGATTGCCGGAAATTCGGCCACGCCAAAAAAGCCATCAACTTCCGGGATTTCATTCTCAAGGTCCTTGCGGTAGCGCTCCGAAAGACATCCCATTACATACAATTCCTTAATGCTCCCTTCCTTTTTTGCCCTTGCAAAACTCAAAATGGTTTCTATTGATTCCTCTTTTGCATCGTTAATAAAACCGCACGTATTGATGATTACCTTATCAGCGTTCACTTCCTCGGGGTTGTGCGCAACCTGCATTCCACCCGATTGCAGTTGACGCATCAGCACCTCGGAGTCCACCAGGTTTTTGGAGCAGCCCAGTGTGATGATACTGATTGAATTTTGAATGGATTTAGTTTTCAATGCGTTCGCGGATATTTATTCATTAAAAAGGGAATCCACAAACTCAAACTTGTTAAAGAGTTGCAGGTCTTCTTTTTTCTCCCCTATCCCAATGTATTTCACCGGAACCTGAAACTGATCGGAAATTCCTATGACCACTCCACCTTTGGCCGTACCATCAAGCTTGGTAAGCGCCAGTGCATTCACTTCGGTGGCTGCTGTAAACTGTTTTGCCTGTTCAATGGCGTTCTGACCGGTAGAAGCATCGAGGATGAGAAGTATTTCGTGCGGAGCATCAGGGATGATTTTTTTCATCACACTTTTAATCTTTGTCAGCTCATTCATCAGGTTGATTTTATTGTGCAGGCGGCCTGCAGTATCAATAATGACCACATCAACTTTATTGGCCACAGCCGATTTCAATGTATCGTAAGCTACCGATGCAGGATCAGCTCCCATCCCCTGCGAAACAAGAGGCACGTCAACCCGTTGCGACCAGATCGTCAGCTGATCAACAGCGGCAGCCCTGAAAGTATCGGCAGCACCCAGCAAAACGGATTTGCCGGCCGTCTTGAACTGATGAGCCAGTTTGCCAATGGTCGTTGTCTTTCCAACACCATTAACACCCACAACCATTATCACATAAGGAAGATCGCGTTTTGGGAAATCGAACCCCAGCAATTCGCCGTTGTCGTTTTCGGCGAGCATAGCTGCAATCTCTTCCTTAAGCATGGTGTGTAATTCACCTGCATTCAGATATTTGTCACGCGCCACACGGGCTTCAATCCGACCGATAATCTTCAGTGTGGTGGTTACTCCCACATCAGAACTAACCAGTACCTCCTCCAGGTTGTCCAACACTTCATCATCCACTTTTGTCTTACCTGCAATGGCTTTGGTTATTTTTGAAAAAACACTCTGTTTGGTCTTTTCCAACCCTTCATCGAGCTGTTCTTTTTTCTTTTTTGAAAAAAAGTCGAAAATCCCCATGATTACTTTATTTTAATGTGTTTAAATACAAAAAGCCTTCCCCTCTGACGGAAAAGGCTTGTGTTTGATTTTAGGCTGGCAGAACGAATTTATCCTTTCTTAACCAGTTCCTGAGCTTTATCGTTCAGCATAATCTCTTCCTTGAACGTATAAGCGCCGGTTTTTTTTGAACGAACAACCGAGATTACTTTTGCGTAATCTTTTCCGGCGGCTTGCAGTGTAGCAACAACTTTCTTTGCCATAATCTATTTCCTTTATTTAATTTCTCTGTGAATGGTGATTTTTTTCATGATGGGGTTGTATTTTTTCAACTCCATTCTTTCAGGTGTGTTCTTCTTGTTTTTAGTAGAAATGTACCTTGATGTTCCGGGTAGCCCGCTGGTTTTATGCTCTGTACACTCCAGAATTACCTGAACCCTTGCGTCTTTTGATTTTTTTGCCATGTCGAAATTTATTCAGTTTTTAGGGGCGCAAAATTAATACTTTATTTGAATTCCCCGATTTGTTTAATAACTTTTTTTCCTTTTAACTATTCATCGAGATAATAAACTCCTCATTGGTTTGGGTAAACCGCATTTTATCTTTCAAAAATTCCATCGCCTCGATTGGTGTCCTTTCAGCAAGGATATTACGCAAAATCCAAATCCGCTGTAGCATCTCCTTATCAAGCAGCAGGTCATCGCGACGTGTGCTTGAGGCAACAATGTCGATTGCCGGGTAAATTCGTTTATTGGATATTTTTCGGTCGAGTTGGAGTTCCATGTTACCGGTGCCTTTAAATTCTTCGAAAATAACCTCATCCATCCTTGATCCGGTGTCAATAAGGGCTGTTGAGATGATGGTCAACGAGCCGCCGTTTTCGATCTGGCGGGCAGCGCCGAAAAACCGCTTGGGTTTTTGCAGGGCGTTGGAATCAACACCGCCTGATAGCACCTTACCTGAGGCGGGTGCTGTAGTGTTGTAAGCCCTTGCAAGACGTGTAATGGAGTCGAGCAGAATTACCACGTCATGACCACATTCGGTAAGTCGTTTGGCTTTTTCAAGTACAATGTTGGCAATCTTTACATGTCTTTCGGCAGGCTCATCAAATGTGGAAGCAATCACCTCGGCTCTTACACTGCGTTGCATGTCAGTAACCTCCTCCGGACGTTCATCGATCAGGAGGATCATCATATAGACCTCAGGGTGGTTGGCGGCAATAGCGTTGGCAATTTCTTTGAGCAATACTGTTTTACCTGTTTTGGGCTGAGCTACAATTAATCCTCGCTGACCTTTGCCAATTGGGGTGAACATGTCGATGATCCGAGTGGAGATGGATTCGTTGGGGTGTCCTGAAAGTTTAAACTTCTTTTCGGGGAAAAGGGGAGTCAGGAAGTCGAAAGGCACCCTGTCACGTGCTTCTTCGGGGTCACGTCCGTTGATCTCTTCAACCTTGATAAGCGGGAAAAATTTTTCACCATCCTTTGGCGGACGGATACTGCCGCGAACGGTGTCACCTGTTTTTAAACCAAAGAGTTTTATCTGCGACTGTGAAACATAAACATCATCGGGTGAGTTCAGGTAGTTGTAGTCTGATGAGCGTAAAAAGCCGTAGCCATCCTGCATGATTTCGAGTACACCTTCGGTAGAAACTACACCGTCCACTTCGAATGAGTACTTATCACGGTTCTTTTCGTGAAATTTAGGGCGTTGTGGTTGTTCTGCAGTTCTACCTTCCTGATTTTGAAAACGGTCGGGTCTGTTCTCTTCTTCCGGTTTTTCCTGGTTGAAATTGATGGTTTCAGTTTGATCAATTTTTTTTGGTTGCTCGGTCTCTTTTTGAAATCCGATATTTTTCCTGGGAAACCGGTTTTCAACCGCCGGTTTTTCAACAATTTCAGCAACTGGCTGTCTCTGAGTCTTTTCTTCCGTAACTGGCGTTTGGTTTTTATTGTCGCTTTCAGGTTTTTGAAATTTTCTTTCTAAGGGATGCTTTTTGAATTTCTCCAAGACTTCAGGTTTCTGGTTTTTGCTTTCTTCCTCCTTAACCGTTGGAACATTTTCTTTTACATCTGCAACAGGTAGAGATGCAACATTGGTAACGGCTTCTTTATCAGTGCTTGATGCAATTCTATCTTTGGATGATTTGGTTTCAATCCTTTTGCGCTTGTTCTTGTTGAAGTCAGTGTTGCTCTTTTCTTCGAATTTCGGTTTTGGTGGGTTAAGGGCTTGCTGATCAAGTATTTTGTACACCAGATCCTGCTTTTTGAGGTTGTTGATTTTGGAAATGTTAAGTTCTTTGGCAATATCTCTTAATTCCGTGAGAACCTTTCCGTTGAGTTCAATAATATCGTACATCTATGAATAATTTAAAATTTCTTGTTTATGATTGTTTTACTAATTAAAATGCAGCATTCATCAAGGCATTCAATAGCCGGGATGGTGCATCAGGATTCAGAACTTTGTGATGATTTCATTCAGATCTTAACTATGGAACACATGGAAACTGTGATTCAAAAATCAACGCTATTCCAATAAGCATCAATGATTTAGTTTAAGGATTGAATAAGTTTGATCGTACTTCTTTGAAATTCAGGTAGTGAATACGGTTGCAAAATTAAATAATTATTCCAAATAACAAAAAAAACGACAATTAATAGCAATAAAAGCACTTTTACCAACAAAACCCGTAAAAAACCGATTAATGACTTTCACCGGTTAAAAACCTGTTTTTATCAAGCTGGCTGAACTTCCTCTTTCCCTTAAGGAAGTGATCCAGGGCAATATTCCCATTGTAAATTTGTGATACATGCTTGTGCCTTATTTTGTTACGTTTTATCCTGTTTTTTTTATAGGAAAAATAAAAACCGAAGTGTGCCCTTGAAACTGCGATAAAATGCCGGAATCCTCCATCAACTAAAAATTTAACGGAGGCCATCATGTCGAGAAAAAACCTGGCAAGAAATACAGGAATGAGCTGCTCCTTCGGGAGATTTTTATAAAGCAGCGTGCTGTTATTGCGAATATTCAAATAGGTTTTCCGGGGTGATGACTTATCGAGTGAGCCGCCTCCGATGTGATAAACTGTTGAATTTCCACAATACATGATTTTGTAGCCCAGGTGTTTAAGTCTCCAACAGAGGTCAATTTCTTCCATGTGGGCAAAAAAATCATCATCCAGGCAACCGGCTTGATTAAAGCAGGTTGCTCTGATAAAAAGACAAGCTCCGCTGGCCCAAAATATTTCGGAAACTTCATCGTACTGGCCATGATCTTCTTCGATGGATTGAAAAATTCTTCCCCTGCAAAACGGATATCCAAACCGATCGATAAATCCGCCGGCAGCACCGGCATATTCAAACAGATGTCGATTGTTATACGAACGAATCTTAGGCTGGCAGGCGGCAATCTGCGCATCGCTTTCCATTAACTCGATGACAGGTTCAATCCAATGTTGTGTGACCTCGATGTCAGAATTCAACAACACATAATAATCAGCGTCAATTTGATTGAGTGCACGGTTGTAACCTGCGGCAAATCCAAGGTTCATCGCATGCCTGATAATTTTTACAGACGGGAAGTTATTTTCCAAAAAAGCCAGCGAGTCATCTGTGGAGCCATTGTCGGCAACATAAACCCCGGCAATATTCCTGCTTGTTTCAACCACTTTTGGTAAAAACATTTCGAGGAATTTTTTTCCGTTCCAGTTCAGTATGACAATGGCAATTTTCATTCGGGTGGTAAAAGTAGATAAAATCCACTTTGTAGATATGGAAGAAGGAAAATTGGTTTTGTAGAAGGATGGGAGGTTATCGGGTTGTTGCCCATGTGCTGCCATGCCGGACATGCTACATTGTCGGGTTGGCCGGAGATTTCAGCATTTTGTTTCAAATCATTTGCTGCAACAATAAGCCCGACCCAAAAGTATCATTTAGTTAACGTGTATTAGCGATTCACAGCCGTAGCAATAAACATCCCTGAATACTTCATTGTTCCATCTCAAACCAACATTTAAAAAAAAACCGTAATTAATTCTATTACCTCGGATTGTTGTAATAGTCCCCAGATTTCCCTTTGTATTTGTCGGTTTCGGGCATTGTACTGTCAAATTTAAAGCGGTAGTGAAGTTCAGCCTGCCAGTTTTCGTTTTGAATTTCACCGGGCATGTTGGAGTGGATCAGCTTATAGTCGAAAAGTGCCAGATTCGTATTGGCAAACACAAATTTACGATCACGAAGGTTGTTCAAGGCATAATAATGCCAGATTTGGTAAGGAACACTGCCTGCATCATTTCCCTCTGAACCGCCTGAATTGATGGTCATACCTGATGTACTTGCATCAAAAGGTCGGTCGGTGATTGTATTTGGTGGTCCATATTTCAGGAAAACGTAGCCCATATCAGTCTGATAACCTTTTTTTCCTTTGGTACCCGGTGCGCCAAATTGCTCGTTCACCAGTTGCACTGCACCAAGGTAATGCGTCCATGCATTTTCAGGGTTCAACTCGTCACGCTCTAGCCAGAAATTGAGGAAAAAGCGTTGCATCATGGCAAGGTCGGCATTAGATTCCTTAATCTGGTGTTTTACAAACTTGCTTTCCATATCTGTCGAAATCGGGTAGAGGTAATTGATATACTCCATCAGCGTATCCCGGCTTGTAATTTGGGCGACAAATGAGTTTTCGACAGTAAGCCCCGCGAAATGAGTATAATCCACTTTCAGGTTCGGATTACTCCGCTGGAAAAAAAGTTTATTGCTCGTAAGTAGCGCATTGTCTTTGTTACGCACCTCAACCACCAGATTATAATTGCCGGATGGCAACTCAGCAATGTTGTAGTTGGCAAAAAGCACGATGACCGGATTGGTATTTTCGCGCTTAAAGCTCACAAACTTTTCCATCCGGCGCTTTGTCTCATATGACTCGATAAAATAACTTAGCAGGAATTTCTCGTCTTGACCAATTATTTTATCACTATTGTAAACTTCTGAGTAAAAACTGAGTATGTTAACATCCTGTGGAATGAAGTTGTAAACATATGGCACCAGGTCATAACCGCTTTTGGACAGAATGTTTGGCTCACTTGTTTTATTAAATGATTCGATGAGTTGAATGCCGGAAATCGAAATTTCGTCTGCTGTAAAATTAAGATCAATGGACTGAATGGCGCTGAAAGGCGGTGAACTGGTATTCATATCCTGAATTTTGATCTCAAAATCATAAACTCCATTTGGCAAAGCAAATCGCTGCTGGTCTAAAAAATTGAAATAGCGATCTGCTGTGTCAGCGATCTTTGGGCTTAACAGCTCATATTTGTCAAACGTAACGATTTTGTCCTGATCCTTAAAAATCATCGTTACCTCAATTTTTCCCTGGAATTTTCCATCATTATCCTTTACCCATTCAATGCTGCTTCCTACCACCGAAAGATAAGTTTCGATGTATGGGCCAACTTCCGGAGAGTAAAACTTGGAATAAAAGAGTTGGGCCTGAACAAACCTGGGGATGTCAGCAAGAAGGGGTGTTGCTAAAATCAGGGCAAGAAAGATGGCGAATAATTTTTTCATTGCAATAGCTTTTAAATGGTTTCTCATAATGCTCAAAATTAGAAGTTATCTTGTTATCCCTGTCGAAAAACAAGCTAAAGGTAAATACATTTCAGTTTTCGGTTCTATGTTTCAAAAAATTCAATACGAAACAACATTTAAAAAGGTTCGGCTTTTACCGGATTAAAATGAGCCTTGAATTATGGATGACATCATCCAATTGGATATTGACCAGGTAAAGACCGTTTGGTAAATAAGATCCGGAAGAACTTTGCCCATCCCATTCAAATTTTTTATTCCCTGCTGTAACCGATCCTTTGTAAAGTGTGCAGACAGTTTTTCCATGAATGTCTAAAATGGAGGCTTCACAAAAAGTGGTTTTATCGACGTTAAAAACGATTTCTGCCTTAGTTGATGCCGGATTTGGAAAAACCCTGATCAATGGTGCTGGTATTTTTTCGGCTTCGTTAATGTCTGTAATGATCAGGTTATCATAAATCTGAAAACCGGCGATACCATCGGCAATGTAGGCGTTTGAGCCGTGGATGGTCACCCCGAGTGCAAATACCCCGGATGGCTTGTAATATCCTGCAACAAAAGGGTTGGCCGGAAATGAGATGTCAACCAATTGAACCCCTCCGAGGATATAATTTGCCACATAAGCATAATTACCATCCACGTCGATTGCTGTGGCGGCATCCGGTGTGTAAACATATCCTGCAATGGAGGGATTATTTTTATCAGTGATGTCAATGACTTCCATCCCGCCAAGATCATCTGCAATGTAAGCAAAATTTCCCTGAATGCTTAAATCCTTTCCCTTGGCGTTAAGTGTGGCGAAACGATGGACAAAAACCGGATTTTCAGGATTGGAAATGTCGAAAATGTAAAGCCCTTTGGTGTCCTGATCTTCGAATGGCTGATAATCGATCAGGTACAAATAATCACCCTCAATGTCGAGCGCCTGAACAAAGCAATATTCAACGCCGGGCTCAGCGCCGTTGACCCATCCAAAGGTGTGGGCTGCAAGTGTCGGGGCGTCGGGATTTGAAAAATCAACAACCCTGAAACCATCCCACCAGCATGCGATAAAAGCATAGTGGTCTTTCAGTACAATGTCATAGGTCATTACCGGAGCAGTATAATGTCCTCTTTTAAATGGATTTGCGGGGTCGGAAATATCCATAATATTCACAGGATTTGCAGCAGTCATACTTTTGGGAATATAAACAGCCAGATCGCCCGAGACTGCGACAAGATCTCCGGCGGTTTCATGGTAACCGGTCTGAACCGGGTTTGATTTGTCGGTAATGTCGAACACCCTGAAACCATTGCTGCCTGTAAAAGCCAGATTACCATTCACGCACACATTGTTGGTCCATGTAGGTAGTTTCATGATGGCTGTCATTTGAGGATCGCTAAGGTTGCTGATATCCAAATAGGAACAAACGCTTCCACCGGTGTAAGCAACCACATTATCGCCAACAGCAATATATTCGGCGTAATCGGTATAGGTTGAAATTTCCTGTGGGTTTGTCGGGTCAGAAACATCAATAATTCGCACGCCACCTCCCGGATTTGTGGTGTTACTTGAAATGAAAGCGTGATTTCCTTTTATATCCACCCTTACCGGAGACCCGGTCAAGGGTAACTGCCCAAGAAGCTGCGGTGAAGACGGATTGCTGACATTCCAGATTTTTAGCCCAAAGTTATAGGAGACCTGGTACAATTTGCCGCCGGCAGCAGCAACTCCGGATGTAAGCCCTGCTACAGCACCCACCATTTGAGGGTTGTAGGGATCTGACACATCCACGATCCGGCAACTGTTGTTGGCAGCGCAAAACATCAGGTCGCCGTCTTTGGCTGAGTTCCAGATCAATGTAGACGATGGAATCGGGTAATGGCCAATCTTTGGAATATTATTCAGGTCTGAGATATCGTAAATGTAAATCCCGTCGGCCACCGACATCACGTATAGTAAATTACCATCAGCAAAAATTCCTCCTCGCGGGTAGCTTTCGGTAGGGATGCGGGCTAACCTGACAGGGGCAGTGATTTCGGTCATATCCCAGATTTCAGCTCCGGAAAAATAAGCACCAAGATAAAGCCTTTTCGTTTCCGGATCATAATCAATTGCATCTACCAGTGATCTGCTTTTAACGACCGAAATTTGCTCAGGATTATATGGGTCTGAAAGATCTACCACGATTACCCCACCTCCCGAACCCACAAGAAAGATATTTTCCATCCCGGAGTAATGAAGTGAATAACTTAATCCCATCGGCCAATTTCCCAGGAAAGCCATATTCAGCGAATCAAAGTCCAGAACCCGTTCCATATCATAATGACCATGATGGATCATTTCCTGAAACTCATAGCCGGCTTGCCCCGGTCTGGAAATTGGTTCTTCCACGGTCAACAGACTTCCTGCAACAGCGATTGACCTGGTTGGTGATTGTGCCGAAAGAAGCACTGGCAGTAAAAGCAATACGAGTAAAATTTTTCTCATGTCAACATTTTTTTGGTTTAACATGGGCAAAGGTAAGATGATTTGAATACAATGCAACTGTGAGCAGTCAAAATTTATCCACCACGCTTATTTTTGCCGGGTAATCTGCGGTTTTTGTTAACCCATGTCGATAAATAGAAATGTTTTCCTTAAAAACATCCGCCTTTACGATTCAAACGGGTGCTCCTGATCAAAATCTGGACGGTAGTTTTCATTGCTCTCGAGACCCTGAATCCATCCCCTATGCAGTCCGAGATTGTAAAATTCGTCCACCACCTTCCTGTATTCATCATTGTAAAGCGTTCGGTTGATGGGAGTGATATTTCTGACATGTTTTGTCGGGTGGTACTGCGACATCAGGGAGATGCTAAGAGAAGTTGATATTTCTTCGGCAATGTTTCGGAGTACACCGATGCTGTTGTCCACATGACCTGGCAGCACCAGATGACGGATCAATATTCCACGCACGGCAAGGCCGTCGTCGTCGAGGAGAAGGGTTGAACCTTTCTGGCGGTACATTTCTTTCAATGCAGCTTTAACGATTTCCGGATAATTGGCTGCATCTGAATACTTTCGGGACAACTCCGGATCAAAATATTTGTAATCAGGCAGATAGACATCAATACAGGATTCAAGACTACGGAGCGTCTCCACCTTGTCGTAGCCATTGGTGTTGTAAACGAAAATAGGATTTATATTCATCATCCTCAATGCGTTGATGATAATTTTCACCTGTGGGACGAAATGGCCGGGGGAAACAAACCCCACCCCCTTGCATCCCGCGTTCAAACACTTCAGAATTTCCTGCAAAACCTCCTCCAACGTCATTTTTTGAGCATTTTCGGGTTGGTGGTTCATGCTGATCTGATGATTCTGGCAATACATGCATTGAAGGTTACAATGGCCAAAAAAAATATTACAAATCCCATTTACACCGCTGATCGGAGGTTCCTCCCCACGGTGAACGCAAATGGATGAAATATAGAATGATGCATCGCTTCTGCAATATCCCAACTTCTGGCTAAACCTGTCAGCACCACAGTTTCGTGGACAAATCCGGCAATGGTGCAATTCTTCTATTGGCGTCATCAAGCGATCGAAATCCAATGCAGCAATTTTTGAAACATTGTAAATCATTCCGACAAATTTTTTGCAAGGATAATGTTAAATGAACAAGAGGCTGTCTCGAAAGTCTTACAAATGGATTTTCAACGTTTCTTGTCCAATCCAGACTTTTGAGACAACCTCCTGATGGGATTTTCGCTCCTGTATTTACTGTATGATCACTTTTTCACTTTGGGTTTGGCTTCCAGAATTGATTTTCACCAAATAAATACCTTTGGGCATGTACCTGAAATCAAAACTACGGGTTGGATTCGTGCTCATTCGTCCCAAATCAATTTTTTCAGTAAAAATCACGGCTCCATCCATGTTGTAAACCTGAATCTCTCCGTCCTTTTTAAACCCATTCAGCAGGATGTCGAAGGCCCCTTCGGTCGGGTTGGGGGTAATCATCATCATAGGTTTTACCACAGGTTCACCTATACTAACCGAAGCATCCAGAAAAAGCATCATATCATCGGTTTTGCCAAATGAGCATGGCGACAACGGAGCAGCATCAAGTGTCAGCTTTACCATTCCTGCAGTAATGTCTCCTGTACCAGGAGTATAAATTGTCTGGAGATCAGTGGGATTACCAAAAACGCCATCGCCACTGGTGGTCCAGTAAACAGCAGAATAGTTAACAACCTGCGGATTTGTAAGATAAACGGCGCTTGTATGGATAGTGGTGTCATTTCCGGCGTGAACTGTAGGACGGTAGGTTATGTTGAGTAAAAGACTGTCGGAGACAAAAAGCCCCTGACCATAACCCTGCGCAGTGAGTTTCAGATAAACATGTCCGTTGGCCAGATCCTGGCTGCCCCTCAGATAAGGAGAATACAAATTGTTGGGGGTGATAAAGAAACCATCACCTGAGGTAGTCCATTGCCATGATTGGGCATATTGCGCCGATCCATTTACGTAATAAAATGTATCCTGACACACGTAACCATCAGGTCCGGCGTAAACTTCGGGAAGTTGCACAGGTCCGAAATCAAACGCAACAATTCTCGTCTTCCAGCTAAAATTCATGTATTCCTGGGTAAACCAAAAAACTGAGTCGTACACCGGATCAACATTCATACAGGAATAATCTCCCCATCTGCTAAATTGGGTTTGTGTGCCAAACCCCGTGGTAGCCTCCACTTCATCATAGGTCATCTGTCCAAGTGGAGCATCAGCTGGTCTTCCGGTGTATCGGATTGAGGGATAAACATCGCTGCTTCCCGAAACTGAGTAACCAAGCGCAATGGTTCCGGCGGCATTCATTGCGATACTGCCCATCCAGCGGTGCAGGCCATCATTAGGGGCATATACACCCTGCTGATAAATACTCCACGCTCCACCCGGCTGCTTGCGAAACTCATACCACCTGATACCGGCACGACCGCTTACATTCACCGTATGGTTGGCCACCATTGACTCGTAGGTTCCAAAGTTCCGATATGGTAATCTGTACATCAACATCTGACTCAGTGCGTCCAAAGTGCCGCTTGTTCCAGGTTGAGGTATTCCGTCAATACTTGGATTAAAAAAGCCGGGATTAATTGAAACACCCAATTGATAGGTGGAATTTTCAGGATTATCCCAGTCGGCTTTAAATTCATAAATCTCAAATTGTCTGCTGCTGAATGCATTCATGGTAGCAATGTAGTTCGGCGCATCTGAAGGAGGCATCTGGCCGTCCACATCGCTTGGCAGCAGGCTGTATTTATCTTCAAAATAACCAAAGAAAATCATCCGGGCGTCGGGATCACCAACCAGCATTTTATCACGTTCAAATGCAGCTACTCCGCCACCGATAAACCCATCTCCGAAAAAGTTAAACGAGCAATAGTACCCATCGTGCCAGGTGCTCATTTTTGGGTAATCGTTAAAATCATCGAATTCAAAGGCGTAGCGGTAATACTCGCCAAGCGGGTCGCCAGTGGCTGAAACAGCGACGACTTGGTAAGATTTTCCATTAGGACGCTCGACGGCAAACTGTGATGCGACAAACCTGTCGGCATTTACATCATAAAGTACGATGGGGTCGCCATCATTCGAGCCTGTCCAGGGCCCGATAAACCCTTCCCACAAGGTACTGTTGTCAACCGGTCCGTATAGCTTTGTCCCCTGTTTATCCCAGATGGCGAATGAAAGGTTGATCATCTGGAAATAATGATTTGGACCAACGGCGCCATCAGTATCGGGAGGGTAAACACCATTAACGTTTCCAATGCCGGGTATGCTCACGATGGGTCCACGTGAACTCATTGGTCCCATTGATTCCTGCAGATCGTTATACATAGCGGTTGCCGCATTTTCGGGCGGTTCAGGGATCATTTTAACCGATTTATTCCCGATAACACCGTCTTTCCAGGCGCGTTTTCGCTCACCGGGGACGATGATTTTCATGTCTCTGAGGGGTGGTGTTTTATCAGCATAGGCTGCTTTACGGACGATTTTGGGTGAGTGTACTTCCTGGGCAGTAAGTGGAAGGGAAAGAGTGATTGCGAGTGCGATCAGCAGAAGTAAATTTCTCATGGGCAGTTGATTGTGAATTAATTAAAGATTAATAGTTGAATATTTTTTAAAAATAAGTTGAGCTTAAATAACAAGCTAAAAATTAATTTGTTTAAGACTTTACTTCAAATTCAAACTGGGATTTGAGTTTATCTTTTAACAGATATAAAACAAAGTAGTAAGGCACGAGGACCATCAAGGCAAAAATACCCGCAATCCCTTGTTTACCTGTAAGTTCATAAGATGTGAGTAAAGTGATAATCATCATGATAAATGGTAAAAAATACCCGTACAAAACAGCCCGCAAACCCAATGATTTTTTCATTGTAACCTGCACCTGGTCTCCAACCTTAAGGTTGGTTGGTTTGCGGTTGCGTGCTTCAATTACTTTTTCCTTTTGATCGGCTACAGAGCAAAAACCTTTGGCATGACAGGATGAACAGGCAGATTCGGCAATGATAGCCACCCTGATCACATCATGGTCAATTTCGGTAATGAATCCGCTATGTGTAATGAGGTTGATGTTTTCAGTCTGTAATTCATCAATATTGGAATCTATGCTTTCTGATGTCTCGGTTGTTTTGAACATTGATGGTTATGAATTCATTTGTTTTTGTCCTGATTGCTTTTTGTTTTAGTCATGTGAAATTATAATTATCAGGGTGTTGACAAGGAAACAGGTAATATTTTTCCGTTGAAAAACTGGTGTCCGGTCAGTGCAAAATCGGCTACAAACCTTGCCATCTCATCAGGCTGCAGAGGAGCTGTATAGCCGGGAAAAGCAGCCTGGAGCATCTCCGTTTGCACGGCGCCAAAAGCTAAACAATTGACCCGGATTTCGCTTTTTTTCAATTCCTCAGCCATCGCTTCGGTGAGCACGGCAACAGCTCCTTTGGCTGCGCTGTAAAGCGACAAACCGGGAAATTTAGAACTTCCCTGTACTCCACCCATGCTGCTGATGTTTACAATATGAGCCGGCTTATTGAAATAGGGGAGGAGCAGCTGCGAAATTTTAAAAACCGATTTGACATTCACATTAAAAGTGTTGTCAAAATCCTCATCGGTCATTTCAATAAAAGGTTTGTTCACCAGCCATCCCGCGTTGTTGATCAGAATATCTACACTGCTAAAGCTTTGTAAAATTTGTGAAAGTCCCTTTTCAAAATCGGTTGTGCTGAGATCGAATGTAACAGGGAAAATCTCTGCATCGGGATTCAACGACAAGCATTCCAGTTTGAGTTGATCAAGTTTTTTGCCATCCCGGGCCAGTCCAACTATTTTGTGATTGCCAGATTGGGCTAATCTTTTAACCACAGCAAAACCAATCCCCCGGCTTGCGCCTGTTACGACGATATTCATACAATGAGCATTGCTTAAAAACTGCGGCAAAGATAACAATGTTATTGTTTGATGAGTTTGATGGCCTTGTGGTATTTTCCAATAGAGATTACTGCGAAATAAAGACCAGGATTTACCATGCTGCCAATGGAGTTTTCCCCATCCCAATGTATTTCTGTGTTGTGACCATCGGTCTGATAGCTTCCCATATCCCTGATAAGAAGCCCTCCGGCACTCATGATGCTGACATCGAAATTCACTTTTTCAGGGAGATCGATACTGATGGTTACAAAATCACTGAATGGGTTTGGATTGGCTGAAAAGATGGCAAAATTGGAGTTTGCAGAAGGGTTTTGGACAGAAGTGAAGGCATCCACGCCACCGGAATAACAAAACAACTTACCGTTCCGTCCTCCAACGACTGCTTCCATCGAGTGGTCATCATTGATGTCCGGAATTGTAGTTATGGCATCAATGGCTTCACCATAGTTGAATGATTTCATTTCGTTACCAGTAATCCCGTCGAGGAAGTAAACATAATTATTGCTGAACAACGTCCCTGCAACCACATCGTTGATGCCGTCTCCGCTGATGTCCTCGATTACTGCCACATTCCACGATTTGTCAACGAGCGGTTTGAGCCAGATATTCAATCCGTCAAATCCGCTCACAATAACGCAGTTGCTGCTGCTGCTGCCAAACAAAAGGTCAGCATAACCGTCGGCATCCACATCTTCAATCCTGAAAAGACGCGTAATGATGGGTGAGCCACCAATACTTCC
The DNA here is from genome assembly GCA_014860585.1 of Bacteroidales bacterium. Taxonomy (NCBI): domain Bacteria; kingdom Pseudomonadati; phylum Bacteroidota; class Bacteroidia; order Bacteroidales; species Bacteroidales bacterium. The sequence continues at coordinate 31,631 of JACZJL010000033.1, forward strand.
GGAAAATAGAATTCCGCCGTTCACCGGGTTGTACCCGTAATAATTTCCGTTAAAACTTCCGGCTGCTGCATCCTGAATGCCGTCGTTATTGATATCATCGATCAGTGCAAGACCCCAAACCGATGATCCTGCAGTAGACTGGGACCAGAGTGTTGCGCCATTGGCGCCGTTGATGCCCACTACTTTCCCCTGTGTTTCGCTGGCATTGGAGGCCCCGCCAATGGCATCGGGGATACCGTCGCCATTCACGTCAGGAATGCTCATCACTGCAAAGCCCGGCCCTTCGAAGAAATTATCCCACATATAAGCGCCTGTAGCGCCGTTAACACAAAATGCGCGGCGGGGACCGGTTCCGGTGCCGTCGTTACCGGCGGCTCCGAGAACGTCAGCAATCCCGTCAGCATTATAGTCCATCGCTGCATCTACCTGGTAAACCCAACCCCCGGTACCCCACATGCTTCCGGTAGCAAATTTCCAAATCTGCTGGCCGGTTTTTCCGCAAATGGCCGTGATTGAACGGTCGCCCCCGGTCGTCCCAACCACCACATCCTGGTATCCGTCTCCATTAATATCGTCATGAATGACGAGCCCCTGTTGTTGGTAAATATTGCCGGAATAAATTTCAAATTCCCAGAAAATGTCGGCAGTTCCATGAGAATTTCCGTTGAAACATCTGACCATATTATCCTCCGAACAAACAATCACATCATCCACGCCGTCACCCGAAATGTCGCGGATGGATTTAATGGCTTTCGGACTGTTGTCATAATTCCCTGTAATGGTAAAATTCCATAACGGCTCTCCAAGTGGATAAGATTGGTCAAGTCCGCTGCCTGAGAGATTAATGATTGCTGAGGGATTTTGTGGGTCATTATTAGCAATCGTCAATGTACCGGCATAATTGGTCGCCCCCGGAGGACTGAACCAAATGCCGAGTTGAACGGTTTCCAGAGGGGAAATCATCACCGGGAAAGTAAGGTTTGGATCAACAAAAAAGGCGGGCTCGCTGCTTATCATCGATTCAATATTCAACATGGCGTTTCCGATATTTTTTACTTCGAGGAACCATCGTTTTTGTGCATTTTTCCTTACTGCACCGTAATTATGGCTCGTTATGGGTATTTCAATTGCCGGCCCAACAAGTACTGCTTCTCCGGTTAGTGTGATATTTACCTGTGGAGTTATGGGATCAGTGGATAAAACCTGAAAACTTGTATTCAGCGAGCCAGGTTCTGTAGGTCTGAATATCATCTCAATACCGGTTGATTCACCAGGCTCGAGTGTAATGGGGAACGTTTCCCAACTGAAAATTGGCACTGCATTCGGAATCTGGAGACTTTCGATCACAAGCGGCGCTGTTCCGGTGTTTCCAACATTCATATCCCACACCGAAGAATCGCCAACGGCCACATTTCCATAATCCCAGCTTGTAATCGGGACATTGATCTGGGGGGTTCCTGAACCTCCAAGATCAACTTTGTATAATACGCTCGGACCTCCGGTAGGGCCGTCAGCATACCAAAGGTATTGCCCGTCATAAACAATCCCTGCCGGTCGCTGATTCTCAGCATCATGACATTCGATGACCTGGCCGCTGGTAGTGTCGACCTTGCATAAAGTGTAAGCATTATAATCTGCAATCCACAGGAATTCATCCTGTAAACAGGCGTCCCATGGCTGGTTGCTCGGAGGGACAAACTGAGACAGTACCGTTCCCTGGTCGGTCACCTTATACACTTTACCCGGGTCGGGATAATAAGTGCACACCCAGAAATCTCCATCATCATAAGCAATTCCTGACATATAATGATCGGGCAAGGTGATGGTTGTTAGTATGGTTCCATCCCATCCCAGTTTTTTCGCCAGGGCCGGGTTGCTGCTTCCCGAAGGCTGATCTATGATCCATAAGAACTCGCCATCATAAGTCATACCATAGGAATCTCCGATGAGGGGATTGGAAAATAGTAAGTTAGCCTGGCCGGTTGCAGGGTCAAAACGATAAACCTTGTCGCCATTGACTCCGTAAATGCCGTAATAAATGTACTGCCCATCCCAAGCCAAACCTGATACCTTGCCGGTTAGGTTGTAGGTGGCCACAATGCTCCAGTCTTTTGAATGATTTTCATGCTGGGCAGACAGCCGCGAAAATCCCATCAATATGGCAATCACCGGGATTGTTGCAATGAGTAAATTTTTTTTCATAGCTAGTCAGTTTTAATGATTGAATTCGATTTTAGTACAACCGGCAAATTTAGCTAAAACATCTGAAACTTAAATGTTCTTATTGAGTTTATTTCTCTATTTTTGTAAAAAATTAGGCATAAAGAATATGAAAGTCAATTTAAAATCTTTTTCTCTTGCACTGTTGATGGCTGTATTGATGTATGCTTGCTCCACAGTGCCATTGACCGGGCGCAGGCAACTCAGTATGTTGCCCGAGTCGGAGTTAACCGCAATGGGTATGACTGCCTACACGGATTTTATGAGTCAGAATAAAGTTTCTGCTGACAATGCACAAACCAGGATGGTCAAGGATATCACAGGTAAAATCACCGGTGCAGCCGAGCAGTATTTAATTCAAAATGGGCTGGAGAGCCGGATTGCCGATTTTCGGTGGGAAATCAACCTGATTAATGATGATACCCCGAATGCATGGGCTATGCCAGGAGGAAAAATGGTGGTCTATACCGGCATTTTGCCTTATACAAAAACCCCCGAAGGTCTTGCTGTGGTTATTGGACATGAGATTGCACACGTCGTGGCACGACATGGGAACGAGCGCATGAGCCAGGGCTTGCTGATCCAAACCGGAGGTCTTGCACTTTCTGTGGCGCTTGCCGAAAAACCGGCTGAAACCCAGCAACTTTTTATGGCCGCTTTTGGCATCGGTTCGCAAGTGGGAATTAGTCTCCCTTTTTCACGTACGCATGAGTATGAAGCTGATTACCTGGGATTGATGTTTATGGCCATGGCTGGTTATAATCCTAATGCTGCCGTCGAATTCTGGGAAAGGATGTCGTCGATGGGTGGCGCCAAACCGCCGGAATACCTTAGTACTCACCCATCCGACCAAAACCGGATTGCACAGATTCAAAAAATGATGCCTGAAGCGATGAAGTACTATAAAAAGTAAATCACAATTTTATCCCTCCATCAAAGGGATTGTCGAAAGAATTAATTCCGGATTGAGGAAAAAAAACCACGGGGTGACTTTTACGATTTTACATCGGTTTGAGTCACCCCGTGGTTATTTTATTTTACTTGCTTTATTCGCCTTACAGCTAAGATTTCTTCTTACCAAGCAGCTCTGCCATCTTTCTTCCAATATCCGCAGGTGAATCCACGACATGAATTCCACACTCACGCATGATTTTCTTTTTGGCTTCTGCTGTATCGTCTTTACCACCAATAATTGCACCTGCATGCCCCATGGTGCGGCCTTTCGGAGCAGTGGCGCCGGCAATAAAACCAACCACGGGCTTGGTTCCATGTGCTCTGACATACTCAGCAGCCTCAGCCTCCATGGTTCCGCCAATCTCGCCAATCATCACGATACCTTCTGTTTTCGGATCGTTCATCAGTAAGGTTATGGCATCTTTGGTCGTGGTGCCGATGATAGGGTCGCCGCCTATACCGATGGCGGTAGTTTGCCCAAGCCCTACTTTGGTCAGTTGGTCAACAGCTTCATAGGTTAATGTTCCCGAACGGGAGACAATCCCTACTTTTCCGGGCGAGTGGATAAAGCCGGGCATAATTCCCACTTTTGCTTCGCCGGGTGTAATCACGCCCGGGCAGTTGGGGCCGATGAGTCGTGTCTCTTTACACTTCAGGTATTCTTTGACGGTGATCATATCTTTGGTGGGGATACCTTCGGTAATGCAAACGATCACCTTGATTCCTGCATCAGCCGCTTCCATAATGGCGTCAGCAGCAAATGCGGGAGGTACGAAGATGACCGACACATCAGCTCCTGCCTCTTTCACGGCATCTTCCACCGTATTGAACACCGGTTTGCTGAGATGGGTCTGACCTCCTTTTCCGGGTGTTACGCCGCCCACCACATTGGTTCCGTACGCAATCATCTGGCTTGCATGAAAAGTACCCTCATTCCCGGTGAAGCCCTGAACAATAACTTTTGAATGTTTATCTACTAAAACGCTCATAATACCTGAATTTTAACAATTTGATTAATTATTATTTTCTGCAAAAGTAGCATCATTTAAAATCTGTCAGTTTGGAATTAAGGTTTTTTAAACATTCATTTTTCGGAGTTTGACCGTAAATTTTGTGTAGGAAAAATGATTTGTAATTGTAAATCATTACTTTTGCTCTGATCTATCCACATGAAAATACATTAGCCATGGAAACAAAAGATACCATTTGCGCACTTGCTACTTCGCCTGGAACGGCTGCTATTGCCGTGATTCGTACATCAGGCAGTGAATCCCTTACCATAGCGGAAAAGATATTTAGACCGGCCAAAAAGCATTTTAAAATCACGGAAGCCGAATCACACACCATCCACTTCGGCACCATTGAAACAGCGGAGGAGGTCATAGATGAAGTACTGGTGAGTGTTTTCAGGAGCCCTCACTCCTACACCGGAGAGGAAGCAGTGGAGATTTCGTGTCATGGTTCTCCTTACATTCAGCAAAAAATTATCGAAACGCTAATCAACAGTGGCGCAAGGATGGCCAGGCCGGGCGAGTTCACCCTCAGGGCATTCCTCAACGGGAAGTTCGACCTTTCACAAGCCGAGGCTGTTGCTGACCTTATTGCATCCAACTCAAAAACCTCGCACGACCTTGCCATTGACCAGATGAGGGGCGGTTTTTCAAAAAAAATACGCGACCTGCGTAAAGAACTCATTGGCTTCGCCTCGCTCATTGAACTTGAACTTGACTTCTCGGAAGAAGATGTCGAATTTGTAGACAGGAAAAAGTTATTTGCTTTAATTCATAAGCTGAAAACTGAAATCACCAGTCTGATCCAATCGTTTTCAGTGGGAAATGTCCTGAAAAATGGAATTCCTGTGGCCATCATTGGCAAGCCCAACGTGGGGAAATCCACATTGCTCAACACCATCCTGCAGGAAGAAAGAGCCATCGTGTCCGAAATCCCCGGCACTACGCGTGATTCAATCGAAGACACGATCATAATCGACGGTGTAGCCTTTCGGTTCATCGATACTGCCGGATTGCGTAATACCGATGATGAAGTAGAAACCATCGGTATTGAGCGTACACACGAAAAAATCCGCCAGGCCAGAATCATCCTTTTCGTTTTTGATATTGCCAGCTGCTCGCTCGAACAAATCCGCGAAGTGATTGACGAACACCAGCACCTGATCGACGACCCGACAAAACGGGTGATCCTGATCGGTAATAAAATTGACCAGCTTGTCGAAATCCCGAAAGGCTTCAAAGACCTGGTGGAGATGGAAACAGTATTTGTGTCGGCCAAACGCAAGGAAAACATCAACCTGATCTCCGACAGCCTCCTCAAATCGGTGAATAAAGACATGCTCACCGACAACACCATTGTCTCCAACGCCCGTCACTACGAAGCATTGTCCAACTCCCTCAACACCATAACACTGGTAGAAGACGCCCTAAAACAAAACATCCCCACCGACCTCATCGCCAGCGATATCCGCCAGGCGCTGTATCACCTGGGAACCATCACCGGCGAGATTTCAAATGAGGATATCCTTGATAATATCTTCAGGAACTTTTGCATCGGGAAATAGAAGATAAACTATAGTCCGGCTCATCCTCCCTTTTTAGACGGACCAGGGGAAAATATGCTTCCGACATTCCGGCCACTTTCCTGCGGTTTAACATTTTATGTCGGCGGGTGCTGCCGCTGGTTGAACCATTTTCGCACCGCCTGCATGGTCTTTTGCTGGTAAGGCGGCGCCTGGCGTTTGCAGGTTGATCTTTCGATGCTGTTTTCGGGAGCGCCCCAGCGTATTTCTATGCAGTCGTTAGGGTTGTAGGCCATTTCAAAGGCATCTCTCCGGCTCAGAATTTCTGCTAACGTGAGTTCCTGTAATAAGCCATCGGAGCGGGTATAGCTTATTGTTAAACCTGAAACCTTCTTGTCAAGGAAGGATTGAAGCATTTTCTTAATATCTTCCGCGGAGGTGGATGTTGGGATGTTGAAGTCGGAAGGCGAACCGGCCACCCTGTCCGGGAAATCGAGCACTGCATCCATGGCGATCAGAAGCCTTAAATCGCGGTTGGGTGTCGAAAAATCCTCCCACAGGCCGCCGGTCTGGAAAATGCCATTGGCATTTGAAGGCATCGGGATTACCGTTCCCGGGTGTGCTTTGAGCCAGGCCTCGCCGTTCGCCACCGATTTTACACGAACCAACAGTTGCTCGTGAAGCGCCTGTATCAGGTTCTGCAATGCAGCTTCAGGCTTTAATGGTGTCGGATTGATTAACTTTTCCATCTGGCGGTAGAAAACCCCGCTTTCCATCTTTCGCTGCTGGAGCGAAAAGGGAATGAAACCGGAGGATGGGGTCAGGGCTTCGTTTGACATTAATTTTAACCTGCCAGCATCAACTGTAATCGGACGAAAAGCTTTAAAACCCGATTCCCCGATGACTTCGAAGGTGTTGAACAGAAAATTCCCTTTCCAGAACCGCTTGATGGCTATGGTTTTATCAGGCTGGGCATCCACTGCAAGCAGCACTCCGGGCTTATCTTTGGTTTGTGGCGCCCAGCTTACCAGGATAAAGGTATGCCCGTAAGGATCGGCAAAAACAGTTCCGGGGCGAAGTGATTCCCTGTCGAGTGAAACCGGGTAATAGTCAGCGTTTTCGTTTTCTAACGAAGTCCGTGCGGTGCCCGAATGGACGCCATCCATCAGCCTTCTCAAAAAGGAATTGAATGCCTGCACCTGATTGGTTTTTGATGTTGAACTTTCGTTGGTAATCCATTGACCTGTGCCAGGATTTTTCCCGAGGTAACCTCTGTCGCAGATGTGATAACCAAACGGAAGCCCCAATTTCCAGGCAAAATATGCCCTCAGGAAAAAAGGATTATCGGCACAGTCGGGTTCCATGATGACCTTGATTTTACTTTCAGGATCATCTTCTCCCAGGGAGAGAAAGTTGTAAAGAAAATTTCGATCCTTATTTTGAGTCACCTCATGAAGAGATGGCCAGGAAGTCTGCTCATCGCTGCCCTGAAACAGCGCGTTTACCCAGGCAGAATAAATGGTTTCGGTATTGCTGTCCCAGCCGCGGGTGGTTTTCCAAACTACACCCTTCGGAGCGGTTGCCTCACGCGGAGAAACTACAAACTCCAGGTTACTGACCTCTTTGCCTTCCAGGATCAAAGTTGCCCTGTAGCTGCCTTCGGTAGTTCCTGCGAAATCATCTATTCGCCAGCAAGGCAGTTCCTCACCGGTTTTTGTGTGTTGAGATTTGAGATTTCCTTCTGGGCCGCTGACAATGATCTTTGCTTTGCGGATGTTTCTTCCTCCGGTGGCCAGGATACGGAAACTATCGCCGGGCACAGGATGAGCGGGTATCAACAACAGTGCATTCGCCGGATTGTATTCATCCGGCTTTTCACCCTCTATCACCGATTCAATTTTTTCGAGTAATGTCGTTCCCTGGTGGTTCCTCTGCTCACCGCCACATGACAGAAGCAGGGTCAGCAGAAAAGATGCAATCAGGCCTAAAAATAGTAATCGTTTATCAATTTTGAAAAGGATCATTATGTCTAAATTATTGTCAGCAAGAAAACTCCATTTGTTGAAAATCATTGTTGCCCCCAACCCTTAAGGGAGCAATGATTTTCAACGATTTACACCCTTTTCCCGTAGGGATCCCCTTGGGAAGGGTGGGGTAAAAAAATCGTTGAAAATCAAATTCAGGGTGTTTTCTTGCTGAAACAAATTATCTTTTTAAAACACCTTCTTAACAACTTTTATCCCAATTCCCGGCCTGTCCGGTAATGTTATTTTGCCATCAACGATTTGCATACCTGAGAAGGGATCATTATCAATGAGCAGGTTTCCGTCGAGGTCGGCCCAGTCGGCTTTAGGGGCAAGTTGGGAAGCGGCAGACACCGCGCAGGAAGTTTCGACCATGCAGCCAATCATGACTTTCATGTCCAGCGAGCGGGCAAGTGTCAGCATTTGGTGGGCTTCGCGCATCCCGGTACATTTCATCAGTTTGATGTTGATGCCGCTGTAAACGCCATTTGCCTTCATCACATCGGGCAACCGTTGCAGCGATTCGTCGGCAATGGTAGGCAGCGGACTGTTTTGCGTGAGCCATGCCATGTCGTCAATTGCGGTTTTGGGCATCGGTTGCTCAACAAACACAACTCCATTTTCCTTGAGCCAGTGAATCGTTTCAAGTGCTTTTACCCTGTCCGTCCAGCCCTGGTTTACATCCACACACAACGGGCGATCGGTCACCGAACGGATGGTTTCGATCATCTCACGGTCGGATGCCTGACCCAGTTTCACCTTCAGTATTTTATACGGAGCAGCCTCGGCCATCTTCTGCCTGACGACTTCCGGAATGTCGAGGCCGATGGTAAATGACGTGTTGGGCGTATCGGCAGGATCAAATCCCCAGATCTTATACCACGGCTGCTTCATCAGTTTTCCAACCAGATCGTGCAGGGCAATATCCACGGCAGCTTTTGCAGCAGTATTCCCGGGCATCACCGAATCAACGTACTGCAAAATGTCGTCCATCTGAAACGGATCGTTGAACTGATTCAGGTCGAGTGATGAGAGGAAGCGGACTGCTGTTTCCACGCTCTCTCCCAGGTAGGGCGGCATCGAAGCTTCGCCGTAACCAACCTCCCCATCAAACTCGAGGCGGGTCAGCACATCGGGGGTAATTTTCCGCGAACTGTTGGCCAGGGTAAATACGTGGTGAAGTTGCAGTTCGTAAGGCAAAAAGCTAAGCGACAGCCCTTTTGCCGGTTTGCGGTGAAAGTTCTTATCCGCAAATGCGAACAAAGGCTCTACACCGGCCATCCCGCCTAAAGCCAATAGCCCGGCGTTTCGAATGAATTTGCGACGACTGTTATTCATGATACTAAAGCTTTCGTTCAAATTCCAAATAACAAAAATCAAATGACAAATAAATTCCAAATTCAAAAAGATTAAAATCCAAACTTTTGATGTGTGTCGGAAATGCTTTCATTTTGATTTTTGGCAAATGAAGAATAAGCTAATATTTGAGATTTGTTTTTTGTTATTTCCCCTTGGTTCGGTTCAGGGTTGAGTGCAATACCACGGATGATCCTTAACCCTTACAATCCCTTCAGCGTTCAGCGAATTGAACACCCGGCGCGCTGCTACATTTTTCCTGGAGGGGACATATTTCGGATCGCTTGGGTCAAGGCTGCTGATATGCACCCTGCCCGAGGCATGGATGAAATTCCCGTTTCCAAGATAAATACCCACATGAGTGATATGCTGTGCGTCTCGTCCGAAGAAAAGCAGGTCGCCGCTTTGCAGGTTGTTCCTGTTGCTGAAATCAACCGCTTCGCCGCACCTGGCCTGTTGTGATGCATCGCGGGCGAGGATAACGCCCTGCATATAATACACCTGCTTGACGAATCCCGAACAATCAACAGCTTTCACCGAAGTGCCTCCCCACAGATAAGGAAAACCCATCATTTGCCGGGCAAGGGATGAGGTTGCCAGAGCACCGGGTTCCAGATTAATCCATTGATCGAAAGGGATGCAATCGGCCTTGCGAACATATCCGGTACGGCCATCAGGAATTTTGATCTTCAAAAATCTCCCGGAAACTTCTTCCACTTCAAAAAGGTCGCCCTGAACTAGATCGGATACAACTTCACCCCTCTTGCCGGAGGCATCGTAAACAATGCCCGATATGCTGTTGAACAGGTAACGGTTTGATGCTTTCCAGCGATCCAGTTCTTTTTGTGTAATGCGCTGAAAGCCGCTTATGTCCATCCAGCCAATATAGTATTCCGGTGTTTGAACCCGGCACCACTTTTCGTTGCAATCCAGCACTTTTAAAGGGGTTCCCATCATCACCTGTGAAACCAGTTCGGAAACATGATCGGGTATGGAGCGAAGGTTCGATACCGACAAGGTGGCCAATGCCCAGGTCTCTTCACCCAGCGCGGCATCGGGCAGAAGCTTCAGCGAATCAACGAACGAAATCTTGTTATCATTCAGAAAACGGATGATCTGCAATTTCGCATCCGGCAGATTGGTTTCTCCCGAAACGACTACAACGGGTTGAAGCGTGTCTTTTATTTCAATTTCGAGAATGGCCACCCGTTTATCGGGTACAAGCTGTTTTTGAAGCGATTGCAACTCCAGCAACAGGGTTTCAAAAGGCAATGGCTGAGCCGTCAGGAAAGTCCCGGCAAAAACCAACAACAAAAGGCAGGTGAATTTTTTATAAAAATTCTTCATTACATGAATCGGATATAAGGTTACAAAGGTAAGGGATTGTTTAGAGATTGTGTTTTTATTTTTACTGATTCCCCTAGCTTCAAAGCAAAACAAAGCCTACAATCATGTTGTGAGTGATCAGATTTTTTTTTGCCACGAAGGCACTAAGTTTTGGTCTTTGTGCCGGGATTTAATTTTGCCCTGAAGGCTCTAACTTTCACTTTGTAAGAGAGATGCCTTTCTTTGCGGCTCTCTGCGCAGAAACTGGTCCTCTGCGGTTCAATCTTTTTTTACTGCAAAGAAGTCGCAAAGAACCGCAGAGTACCTAAATTCACCCGATACTGAGAAAAAACTTTTGACTTTGTGGTCAGATTTTATTTTGCCTCTAAGACACTGAGCCTCTATGTTTCATTCGTTTTGTCTTAGTGTCTTTTGCCACAGGCATCACTTTTTGAGTGGTCATATTCAATAAAAGCAACCAAATTCCAAGATAGAAATATCAACCTGAACAACAAAGCAAAACCGACAATCACTTTCGCATGGGAGTTAATTTTAATGACTGTTCACCTGACCATTTTCCTGATTGTTTTCTCTGGAATATTTTTTTTGCAGAAAAAGAAATACCGGAATGCCGGATAAAATCAGGACCATCCCGATGGTTGCTTCGCGGGGTCGGGTGGCAATTGTATTGTAAAGCAAAAACAGGCAAAAAAGAATAAAAATTGCCGGTACCACGGGATACCCCCAGACTTTGTAAGGACGATGGGCATCGGGCATTTTGCGGCGCAAAATAAACACCCCCAGTGAATTGGCGCCGTAAAAGATGAAAACGGCAAAAATAATCATGTCGGTGAGCTGATCGAACGTTCCTGAGAGCACCAGCACCGAAGCCCATATTCCCTGCCATAGCAGCGAATTACCGGGAACGCTGGCCTTGTTCAGCTTCCCGATACCTGAGAAGAAGAGCCGGTCGCGCGACATGGCATAATACGGCCGGGCGCCCGTGAGAATGCTGGCATTGGTGCAGCCCAGTGTAGTGAGCAGAATCAACAGTGAAATGAACAATACACCTCCACTGCCCCAAAAACTACGCACCGCTTCCACAGCAGCAATCTGGTTGCCCGAGGCGTAAACCTGCTCCAGTTCAGGAATAGACAACAGCGCGAGATAGGTCACGTTGACCAGCAGATAGATGAAAATGACCAAAAAGACACCGATTATAATGCCTTTCGGGATGTTTTTGTTGGGGTCTTTGATTTCGCCACCGATAAACCCAACAGAAACCCACCCCTGGTAAGCCCAAAAAGCAGCAAGCATAGCGGTGAACAAAGAGGAAAGCGTCACGGTTCCACTCGTCAACTCATTAAAATTCATGAAATTGGCAGGTAGTGTTTCAACGTTTTTTAGTCCAAAAACGACAATCACGAACAGCCCTGTGAACACCAGCCACAAAATGATTTTACTCGCCCCGGCGCCACTTTTAAGTCCGGTGATGTTTAAAAATGTCAAAACCAAAATCAGAAAAATGGCCACCAGCTTTACCCCAAAATCCTGAAAAGGCAGGAAAACTCCACCTATCGAGAATGTTTGCAGCGATGAAAACAACCCGGGAACAGGGATGATGCTGTTCAACGATTGGGCAAAAACATAGGCCAAAGAGGAGATCGTGGCCGTTTGAATGACGGTAAAGAGCGACCAGCCATACAAGAAGGCAAAAAAGCGATTGTAAATTCTTTTAAAGTAAACAAACTCTCCTCCGGTATCGGCAAGCAAACCGGCCACTTCGGCATTGCTCAAAGCACCAAAAATGGTGATAATCCCAGCGACAATCCAGGCCACGAGTATCCACACCGAAGAGTGGAGTTCGGCAGCCATTGGAGCTATTTTTTTATACACCCCCGACCCGATGATGTTTGCGATCACAAAAAGGATAACATAACCCAGGCCAAGTGTTCTGATCAGATTTCGTTGATTTGCCATAATAATGCTTCCAAGAAAAAATAATGCACGAAAGTAAAACAAGTTAGTTTTCCGTGGTAAAAAAATTAAAACTGACTGAAATTGCTTACCGCAGGGAAGGCCTGCACACCTTTTCCGCTGTCACAGTCGGGCAAGCCTTCGTGTCTCTGCCAAAGGCATTTCTTCGGAAAGGGCTGGCTTCTATTTCATACCATCTTATTTGGAACTCAATAAGGTAATAAGGTTATGAAAATCAACGGGATACGTTTTCTACTAAGGTTTTGCTTTAGGATAAGGTTTTGCTTTGTCGAAAAAGTATCTTTAAAAAATGAAAACCTTATTTCCATCTTCAAACCTTAGTAGGTATCGGTCACCAACGAGCGACCTGACCTTATTACCTTATTTTCAAAGAATTAGGTTTAATACAGTTCCAGACTTAATATAATCCCAGAGGGATCCCCTTTGTATAAGGTTATAAAAATCAATAGGTTAAACTTCCACAAGCGTAGCCTTTGCAACTTCGACAAACTGATTGCCGCCCCTGGTGATGTGGCGGCAAACCATAATTCACCATTAACATCACTTGTCAAAACTCAAGACTATTCTTTCGATCTCACTTAAAACATCGGCGATATTTGGCTCTTCACTAAGGAACTTCTGATTAGAGCTGCCGAAAAACTTCGCAATCATACTAACTCCTGAAGTTTTTGTTTGCAACTCATTTGCATTTCATAGATTCCCGCCCAGAGGAGGTAATCAGTTGAGTCGTCGGTTTGGCCGGTGCTGAATTTCTGGTAAAACACTTCAGAGGGCATGTTATACTTTTGCTCGTATGTGCTGAGGTCAATCTGCATCTGACCAATTTCGCGTTTGATCCGATTGATGTGAAATTCAATAAACTTGTTGAACATGATCTCTTTGCTGCCGAAAAGCTTTAAGTACTTGTCGAGCCTGGCTGCGATATTGGGTTGTAATTCAAATGAAACGGTTTCCATCACAGTTGTTTTCGGCAATAATACAAAATTCAGAATTATTGGTCTGTAAATATGATCTGGTTGGTTGCTTCAGGGCTGAGCCATAGCATTCCTACGGTACAATCTCCTCGTTCCTCGGGGGCTTGTATCCCAGTGAGATGATAGCTCTGTATCAAGGTAAAGTCGGTGGTGAAATTTTGTTCCAGGAAATAGTGCAGCTTTTTACTTGTAAGTTCTTTATGTGACTTAAGGAAAAATATCAAAATTTGCCGGTCAACCGTAAATATTTGGACTAATTTTGCTGGTCAACCGTATTATTTCATATTTTTGTCGAAAATCTTTTCCAATATGTTGATCGAAAGAAAAATTAAAGCGCAACTCACCGAACAACTGATTACCTCAGGAAAGGTGCTGATTGTGTATGGTCCGCGGCAGGCCGGCAAAAGTACATTATCCAAAATGGTGATCGAAGACACCGGGTTGAAAACACTCAGCATCAACGCAGACCAGTTGAAATATGTTGACGTGTTATCGAGCCGCGACCTGAACAATCTTTCTGCACTGGTTGACGGATACGATCTGCTATTCATTGATGAGGGACAGCGGGTTCCGGACATCGGTATCAATTTAAAGATTTTGCACGATGAACTTCCGGAGTTGAAAATCCTGGTCACAGGCTCATCTTCATTTCTCCTATCTGAACGCATAGCCGAGCCGCTGACCGGAAGAAAGATCGTTTATACCTTGTTGCCGATCTCCACCGCAGAACTTGCATCGCAAAACAACCGTTTCGAACTGGCTGACCGGCTGAATGAAAGACTGATTTACGGGCAGTACCCCGAAGTGATCACAACCACAGGAAATGAAGCCAGGGAGGAATACCTACGCGAAATATCCGAATCCTATATCTACAAGGACATCCTCGAACTTGAAAATATTAAATATCCTTTGAAAATCAGGGATATACTTCGCTTACTTGCCTTCCAGGCCGGATCGCAGGTGAGTATCAACGAACTGGGCAGTCAGTTAGGATTAAACAGGGAAACCATCGAGCGCTATATTCATCTGCTCGAACAGTCGTTCATCATTTTCAGGCTCGAGGCCTTCAGCACAAACCCCCGCAAAGAGATCAGCAAATCGCTGAAGTTTTACTTTTACGATAATGGCATAAGGAATGTTTTTGCCAATAACTTCAACGCGCTGAATCTCAGAAATGATGTGGGTATGCTGTGGGAAAACTTTGTGATTTCGGAACGGCGAAAGAAACTGCTTTCGGAACGAATTCAGGTCGACACCCATTTCTGGCGTACCTACAATGGAGTTGAACTGGATTACATCGAGAAGAGGAACGACGAATTGTCGGCCTATGAAATCAAATTCACCAACCCAAAGCCCAAAGCGCCAAAGGCGTGGATTGACAATTACGGTAGTAACTATCAATGCATCACCAGGGAGAATTTCCTGGATTTTGTCATTTAGAAAAAGTTATATTCTGTTACAAAAAGCTGATGATATTTCGCAATTCGCAAATTGAGAAATAATTTTTTATTTGTGAGAAGATGATTCGATCTAATTTTTCAATAAAGGGCATTTACCGGCTGACATTTTAAAAACTCCTAATCGGCTCAAGCGGTTCAATTCATTTATCTAAATGTGCCAAGATTTCATCAACTGATGTCTCTCCGATTTCTTAGGCGCGGGCGATTTGCTCCGGTTTGACGTTGATGAGCCAGGTGAAAATTATGGTGTATTTGCCGCCTTTATTTTGTTCAGATTATCAATCAGTTCATCAAGATAGAATTGTATAATATCCCACACAATTTCATAATCAACGCCAAAATAGTCGTGCACAATTCTGTTTCGGAAACCTCGGATACGCTTCCATTCAACATTCGGATGCTGATTTCTGAACAGGGGATCAATGCGATTCGCGGCCTCGCCAATGATTTCAAAGTTCCTCACTACGGCATCAATGGTCTTTTCATCATTAAAAAACGCTTCAAAGTCGTAGCCTTCAGTATAATTCCTGATTCTTAATGCCGCCTGGAGCATATCATCCAGCAACAACCTTGTATCCCGCTTAGACATAGATCAAATCGGTATCAATTGATTTCAGGTACTTTTCTTTGATTCCTTTTTTGGATACAAGATCAATCTTCATTTTCAGAATGTTTTCCAACTCTTCTGCCAGATCAACAAACCTGATCCCGATCCTGTCGTTAAATTCTACCATAACATCCAGATCGCTTGTTTCTGATTGATCATTCCGCGCATAAGAACCAAAGATAGCCAGCGACGCAATGGGGTAGCGCTCAAACAAATCATGTTTGTGTCTGGTGAGTGTTGTTTTTATCTCCTCAATGTTTTTCATAATGCAAAATTAGCCCTTTTAATTTAACCTATTCAACATTATCAAGTGATGTTAATTACTTGTCAACTCTCGGGAAGACACCCTCACTAAAGGGAAGGCCTAACCGACTATGACACAGGAGTTGTCTTGCAAACTCTTCGAGTCTTTCATCTCCAGATTCAGTTACATCTCCGGCGGAAGGTCGCCGGCGAGTTGAAGGAGGTTGATTTCGAGGGTTTTTATGTCGAGGCGGACGTTGAGCAGTCGCGCTTCGGTGGTCATGAAGTTGCGCTGGGCTTCGCGAAATTCGATACCGGAGAGGTCGCCCAGCCGGTAGCGTTCTGTCGCAATATCAAGGTTTTCGCTGGCAGCTTCCACATTTTGCAACTCCATGGCCAGCAGGCGAAGTTTGTTCAGGTAGCTGTTGTAGTTAAGCGTCAGTTCGGCCTGCAACTCGCTGACGAGCGACTCGGTGCGGATGCGGCTTGCATCGAGGAGGATGGTGGCATTGTTGCGTTCGCGGCGGGTGTTGAGGCCATCGAGGATTTTCAGGTTAGCGTTTAGGCCATAAGTGAGACCGGTTGAGCGGTTGGATTGTAAAAAACCCGATTCGGAGGACTGGTTGATGTAATTATACCCCATGTTGAACCCCAGCGTGGGCGACTGTCTGCCACGAATTTCACGGAGAGTAAGTTGTGCCAGCAGTTCGTCCTGAAGGCTTAACTGAAGGGAAGTATTTTGCCTGAGCATTTTCTCTTCCAGCGTTTGTTTAACCAGCACTTTATTCACTTCAAACGAATCGGGTACTTCAAAGGCCACATCGGCCGGGCGGGCCAGCAACTGGTTGAGGTTAACCCTGGCGCGGTCAATCCGGTCTGCAATCCCCATCAGGAGCGCACTGTCGGCATTCAGGTCAACTTCTGCCTGCAAAACCTCCAGCCTGGAACCTGCGCCAATGGCAAGCATATCGTTAGCCAGCTTCACCCTTTCGAGATCAACGGAAATGGTTTTTTCGATCACCTGAAGTTGTTGCTTCATGTGGATCAATTCGAAAAAGTTCACCAAAATATTGTTGATGGTTGCCTCGACCGTAAGCAGTACCAGGAGTTCACTTTTCTGCTCGAATTGTTTTACGCGGTCATAATTTACAAACATCTGCATACCGTCAAACAAGGTCCAGTTCAATTGGGCGCCGGCATTAAAGGCATCTGATTTTGCACCGGTCAAATCGTTCACCTGGCCGCTGAGATACTCCTGTCTTGTATTTAACACACTGAAATTCTGCACTGCATCTATGTCGAGCACCGGTAAGAAATTGGCTATTCCCATTTTGACATTGTTTCCGGCAATCAGGGCATCCTGCTTTACCAGCCTGATGGAGAAGTTGTTTTCGAGCCCTTTGCGAATGGCATCTTCGGCTGTAAGCAACTCCTGTGCTCCCAGTCCCTGGGTCAGCAGCGCGATCAGCAGCAAAAGGTTTATGATTTTTATATTTTTCATACGTTAAAATCCTCCTTTTCAGGTTGTAGCTCCTGAACGGTCATTAAATCCGAAGCATTGGAGACATCTTTCGATTTTTCCGAAATATAAGCGTACATGGCCGGAACGACATATAAAGTGAGCAGGGTGGCAAAGGTGAGTCCCCCGATAATCGCAGTACCCATCGAAACACGACTTGCCGATCCGGCGCCTAATGCGAGAGCAATGGGTACAGCTCCAAGGATCGTTGAAAGGCTTGTCATCAGGATAGGCCGGAAGCGTGCAACGGATGCATTGTGAATGGCCTCCATTTTTTGAAGCCCGGCAGCTTTTCGCTGGTTGGCAAACTCAACAATCAGAATCCCGTTCTTGGTTACCAGCCCGATAAGCATGATGATACCGATCTGACTGAAGATGTTCAGGGTTTTTTCAAAATACCACAGTGTGAGGACGGCTCCGGCCAAAGCCAGCGGTACAGTAAACATGATGACCAGCGGATCGCGGAAGCTTTCAAACTGGGCAGAAAGTACCAGGTATATCAGGATGAGTGCAAGCACAAAGGCAAACACGAGACTGCTGGCGCTCTCTTCAAAATCTTTGGAGGCGCCGGCCAGCGAAGTCGAGAAAGTCTCGTCAAGAAGGTTGGAGGCAATACGGTTCATCTCATCAATGCCATCGCCAATTGTTTTGCCGGGGGCAGGGTTTGCCGAAATCGTGGCCGATACAAAACGGTTGTAACGGTATAACTGTGGCGGGTTTACGGTTTCCTTGAGTGTGATCAGGTTACTAAGCATAACCATTTCCCCGCGGTTGTTTTTAACATACAGATTTTCCAGGTCAACCGGTGCATCGCGAAATCCGCGTTCAAGCTGCCCGATCACTTCGTATTGCTTACCGTCCATCACAAAGTAGCCAAAACGTGTTCCGCTCATGGCAAATTGAATGGTCTGCGCAATATCCATAGCAGAAATTCCCAGCATTCGTGCCTTCTCCCGGTTGATGGTGATCTGCAGTTCCGGCTTGTTGAACTTCAGGTTGAGATCGGCAAATTGGAAAACCTCACTTTGCGCCACTTCAGTCATAAAACCCGGAAGCACTTCCTTGAGTTTATCCAGGTTAGCGGTCTGGATGACATATTGAACGGGCATTCCGCCTCGCTGCGTGCCAATGGACTGCTCCTGTGTTACGAAAGTACGCACTTCCGAAAGACTTTTTAGCTTCGCCGAAAGGTGATCGGCGATCTCCTGCTGGCTACGTTCACGCTGGTCAGGATCAATCAACCGGATACGTGAATTGACGGAGTTGGTAGCGCTCGACCCGCCATACCCTGGTGAAGTGACAGTAATAAGGGAGTATATTTCCGGAACTTCCGCCTGCACCAGGTCAATGTATTGCCTTATATAGGCTTCCATAAATTCATAAGTACTGCCCTCGGGCGCCGTTCCAAAAACATTCATACCTGAACGGTCCTCCAATGGCGCCAGTTCAGAAGGCAGTTCACGTCCAACGCCTAATATAAGTAACACCGAAACGCCGGTTATTACAAAGGCCAGCCATTTTTTTCCTAGAAACGAAGCAAGACTATCTGAATATAGCTGATTCAACTTTAAGAAAAATGGCTCCGTACTGGTGTAAAGCCAGTTATGTTTTTCCCTTTTTTTCAATATCCGGGTCGAAAGCATGGGGGTGAGGGTAAGTGCGACAAAAGAGGAAATAATAACAGCGCCGGCCAGCACAATCCCGAATTCGCGAAACAACCTTCCTGTAATTCCCTCCAGGAAAATGACCGGCAAAAATACCGTGGCCAGGGCCACCGTAGTGGCTATAACAGCAAAGAAGATTTCGGCTGAACCCTGCATCCCGGCTTGCAAAGGAGTCATTCCTTTTTCGATCTTTGAGTAAATATTTTCGATCACCACAATGGCATCATCCACCACCAACCCGATTGCCAGCACCAGTCCAAGCAGCGTAAGCACGTTGATAGAAAAACCGGCAGCATACATAATGAAAAAGGAACCGAGGAGCGAAATTGGGATGACCACCACGGGAATAATAGTTGTTCTCCAGTCGCGGAGAAAGAAAAAAATCACCAGCACGACCAGCACAAAGGCAAGATAAATGGTTTGTTCCACCTCAGTTATCGAATCGCGGATATAGTCCGTTTGGTCGAAACCGATGCCCAGTTCGATATCGTCGGGCAGGTCTTTTTGGATTTTCTCGAGGCGGCGGTAAAATTCATCGGCAATTTCGATATGGTTTGACCCAGGCAACGGGGTGATGGCATTTCCTACCATTGGGACACCGTCGCGGCGCAGTAAAGTACGTTCGTTCAATGGCGCCAGTTCGGCAAAGCCTACGTCCTTGAAGCGGACGACACCGGTTGCCCCTTCAGCAACAATGAGGTTGTTGAAATCTTCCGGGGTTTCCAGCCGGCTCAGCGTTCTCAGGGTCAGTTCAATGGTGTTTCCTTCGATGGAGCCTGCAGGCAGCTCAAGGTTTTCGCGGAGGAGTGCATTGCGCACATCCAGCGGGCTCAGTCTGAAAGCGGCGAGCCGTCCCGGGTCCATTCGTAAACGCATGGAGTAGCGTTTTGCACCCCAAACCGCAATTGAACTCACCCCCGGAATGGTCTGCAGACTTTCCTTAAATGTACGCTCGGCAATTTCGGTCAGCTCAAGCAGGTTGCGCTGCTCGCTGCGGATGTTCAGGAAAATAATCGGTGATGCGTCAGCATCAGCTTTTGAAACAATCGGCGGGTCGGCATCGGGAGGCAACAGGCGCATGCTTCGTGAAACACGGTCGCGCACATCATTGGCTGCTGCCTCCATGTCAATGCTCAGGTCAAACTCGACGGTGATGGTGCTTCTTCCGTCGCGACTCACGGAGGTCAGTGTCCTGATTCCTTCGATACCATTGATGGACTCTTCGAGTGGTTCGGTGATCTGCGACTCAATCACATCGGCGTTGGCGCCCGGATAATTTGCACTTACGGTGATGATGGGCGGATCAACACTGGGGTACTCGCGCACGCCAAGTGAAGTCATCCCGATAACTCCGAAAAGGACGATCATGATTGACATTACGGTTGCCAAAACCGGCCTGGTAATACTTATTGAAGACAGGCTCATATTGGCAAAATTTCTTTAATACTAACCGGAAGCCCTGAGCGCATCTGTAATATACCGGTGGTGATCACCGTATCGCCTGTATTCAGTCCGCTGATAATCTGCACGTGTGACTCGGTGCGCAGCCCGGTGGTAACGATTACAGGTTGAACAACTCCATTTTTATACAAAAACACTTTGCTTGACCCCATCTCGGGCACCAGCGCCTGGGTTGGGATTTGCAATGCATTGTCAAGACTTTGAAGCACTACCTCCACGCGGGCATACGATCCGGGGATGATGTGTCCGTTTGTGTTGGCATATAAGGCCCTTACCAGAATAGAACGTGTTCGTTGGTCAACAACCGGCTCGATGGCCGAAATGGTTGCTTCGAAAGTTCCAGGCTGGTTATCCACCGAAAACATCACCTTTCCCCCTTTCTTCAGATATCCGGCAAAACGCTCAGGAATACTGAAATCGATTTTTACCGGTTCCGTTTTGGCCAGCCTCACGATTTGCATTCCGGGAGAAATGTAAGCCCCTTCGCTGATGTGCCTCAATCCCAGAATTCCACTAAACGGCGCTCTGATAATGGTCTTCTCCAGTTGTGCCTGAAGCAGCGCCTCCTCCGCCTTTAATGTGCTGAGTTCGGTATAAACCTGGTCGTAAGTCTGCTGGCTGATTCCCTGCTTTTCGAGCAGGCTGCGCTGGCGTTGTTCGCTCTCTTCGGCAAGGCGAACCTGGTGTTTGTTGCGCTCAATCTGTGCCAGCAGGTCGGCATTGTTTACAGTGATTAACAAATCGCCTTTGGTCACTTTTGCCCCCTCGGCAAAATGGATGGCGGTCACACGACCAGAGGTCTCAGCTGAGATTTCAACCTGCTCGTCTGGCAATACGGTTCCGGCCGAAACAATTTTATCAGACATCAGCGTTGGCTTAATGATAACGGCTACCACCGGAAGGATGGCTGACGAGCGGCCGGAGACCAGTTCCGGACGTGATGCCGGGGTACTGAAGTATCCGGTACGATTGGCAATTAGAAATAAAATGACAAGCAGTGTGAGGAGAATCCCGAGAATTCGTTTGTAGTATTTCTTCATAAAACATTTAGTGAAACGGGCACAAAGTTAGTAAATCCCTAACGCCTGAAAGCCTGATTTCGTTTTGAATCGCAGAATTTAAGAGAAGAATGGTCGCCATGGCAAATCATTGTTTTAAAGAAATGGAACAAGCCTTGTCCTTTTGATGGTTCGTTTACCTGTTCATTTTCAGAGTACAATTCCAATTACTCGAAATCCACCTGGTGAATTTTTTTTATTCACCATCAGCATGAGATAAAAACGCTCTACTTTTGTTTTGGTGAAAGAAGAAATTTTGAATATCAGATTTCGCGAAGGAGCGTGATCGGGTTCTTTAATACATATAACATGGAAATTAATTCTAAAGCAGAAATTGTCCGTTTTGGTAAGATGGCGGTTTACCTCAACATGTTCGGGATCATCTTTTCCGGGCTTGTTTTCCCGGTTTTGTCAATGATCATCAGTCCTCAACCGCCCTGGAAAGATGCTGAATTATTTATCCGCTCTTTTCACACACTGCAGACAGCTACCTTTTTCTTAGGGTACTTCCTGGTGATGGGTTCATTGTTGACATTTGTCACACTGGCCTTATTAACTGAGCAGGGGAAAAGGATCTGGGCGCTTTCCGGCCTCGCCATTAATGTAGTTTTCACTGCAATCGTGATCCTGAATTATATCATCCAGACGACTTATGTCCCTTACCTTGCCACGAACAACCCTCCTGAAACTTCATTTCTTCTGCCCGCTTTCAGCATGGCTAACCCCGGTTCGTTTGCCTGGGCGCTCGAAATGTATGGATGGGGCGGGGTTGGATTGTCTTTTATGTTTATGGCCTGTATTTTTGAAAAGGAAAAATGGGAACCCCAATTAAAGCGGTTGTTCCTGCTGAACGGTTTGCTCAGCATAGCCGGAGCGCTGATTACCTCCGTCAACATGAACTGGCTCTTCACCAATGCAGGTCTTATCTCACTCGTGGTTTGGAATGTGCTGGTTTTTGTCATTGATATTGTGCTGCTTAAATATTTTGCGTTCTTACAAACAAAGGCGACTCAAATCACATAGCACAACAATTGATGTGAAAAGAAGCCGGCACTAATTCATCAGCTTTCATAATTTTGCCTCATTCTGAAACGTAAAACCTTTTTCACTGCCCGATTGTTCTTTCAGTTGGTCATGCTTAATCATAAACTTATGAAATCATATAAAATTCTGATTGGTATTCTGCTGGCATTGGTTACCCTGCCCTTTTGCGGCAAGAATGAAGGAATAATCGAAAAACCGCCACACATTGATCCTTCAGCAAAAAAGAAAATCATCCTGATGATCGGCGACGGGATGGGGCTGAGCCAGATCACAGCCGCTTCGGTGCACCTTGGGCGTCCACTCAATCTGGAGCAATGCAAATACATTGGGTTGCAAAAAGTATTTGCTTCCGACCAACTGGTTCCTTCCTCCGCTTCTTCGATCACTGCCATTGCCAGTGGGGTCAAAACAAAATATGATTATGTGGGGCTGGATGCTGACGGTAAAAAAGCGGTGAATATTGCCGAGATGCTTTCGAACAAAGGGTTTGCAACGGGGATAGTAACCACCTCATTTGTTTCAGACAATACACCGGCCGGATTTTATGGTCACAATCCCGACCGCTACGACCGCGAAGGCATTGCACTTGACCTGCTAACCTCAGGACTGGATGTGGTGATCGGTGGTGGCAGGGATCATTTCAACCAGCGGTCGGACGGTCTGAACCTGCTCGATTCGCTGCAGTCCGCGGATTTCCTTGTTTTTGATAACCTGCAGGCTGCCACAGTCGTTGAAAAGGGGAAAGTGGCGTGCTTTACCGATACGTTCAGACCACCAAAGATTTCGGAAGGGCGCGGTGATATGTTAAGCGATGCCACGCTCCTTGCACTCCGGCTGCTTGATGACAATGAAAATGGATTTTTCCTGATGGTGGAGGGTGGCCAGATTGACTGGGCCTGTCACTTCAACGACCAAGAATGGCTGATGGATGAAATGCTGGATTTTGATAAGGTGGTTGGTGAAGTCCTCGATTATGCAGCAAAAGATGGCAATACGCTGGTCATCATTACCGGCGACCACGAAACAGGCGGCTTTGCGCTTACAGGCGGCAATGAGTCGTCCGGTGAAGTGCAGACAGGATTTGTCATTGATGATCATACAGCTACGATGGTTCCTGTGTTTGCTTTTGGTCCCGGAGCCGGCAATTATACTGGAGTTTACAAAAACACAGCGTTTTTTGAGAAGTTCAGGGAGTTTTTTGGAATTTAAGGTGTAAAAAAGTCAGTCATTATGACTTCCTTTACCCGAATTAAAACTATTGTGCGAGAGAAGGATGATTTGATTTTTCCTGTAAATACATTTTCATTCCTCTGCGCCTAAGTTTCAAGTTTCATTTACATTTGCAGTCTGTTCGAAAGCGTCTTTTCATGTTCATCAAAGTTTTTAAATTGGATTCAGTGAAATATCGGGGCTGTTGTATTTTCTGGCCGCTGATGCTGTTATTCATTCTAATGATGTCCTGGCCGGCGACTCAGGTAAAGTGCCAGGTGGTGTTCAACGAAGTAAGTTCAGCCAACTTTTCAGGGATTACCGATGAGGATGGCGATTTTGAAGACTGGATTGAATTGTATAACACCGGCAGCCAACCGGTCAACCTGAAAGGCTGGGTGTTGACGGATAATCCCGACCTTCCGGGTAAATGGAAATTTCCTGAGATCATCATTGAGCCGCAGGGTTTCCTCATTGTCTTTGCTTCGGACAAGAACAGGAAAGTATTGATTGACCATTTCGAAACGGCAGTCTACAACACCGACTCATTCCGGTATGTAAATCCCACAAGCGAGCCTGACCGGTTTTGGCGTGATCCGGAATTTGTTGATACCACATGGCAGGTCTCACCGGGTGGATTTGGACATGGAACAGGGTTTTACCATACCAAGGTTTACGATACGTTGATCTCTGTTTTTTTACGGAAAAAATTCACGGTTTCAAATCCGGAAGATATTGTGAATGCCCAGTTTCACCTGGATTACGATGATGGATTTATTGCTTTTTTGAACGGTTTTGAGATCTTCAGAAAGAACCTGAAACCTGACGGTAAACTGCCGGAATTCAACCAGGCGGCATGGCGGCAGCACCCGTCGCAATGGGTGAATGGCGAGCCTGCCGAACTTTTTACCATTAACCGCGCCGACATCCATCGGTTGCTGGCAGAAGGCGAAAACGTGCTCGCTATCCAACTGCACAACCACTGGCTGGATGAGGAGATGAGTATCAATCCGTTCCTTTCGTTCGGGATCCAATCTCAATCCATCTATTTCAGGGAACCCCCACCATGGTTTTACCATGATCCTTTGTATCTGCATACAAACTTTAAACTTGAAGCTTTGGGCGAGCCTCTTTTGCTGTTTGATGCGCAGGGCAACCTGCGTGACCAGCTGATCATTCCTGAATTGCCTTACAACGCGAGTTATGGAAGGGTAGGGGATGGTAACCCGGACTTTTGCTATTTTGCCGATCCAAGCCCAAATGCAACAAATACAACCCAGCAGTGCTTTTCCGGAACAGTGCCTGGGTTAACAATGTTTTTCCCCGTTGCCGGCCTCTATGACATTACTCCCAGGGATTCGATGCGGATGAATATTTTTGCCTTGTCCCCTGATTTGGAAATTCGATATACTTTGGACGGAAGCGAGCCCAATTCAGGTTCAGCACTTTACACCAATGAAATTTATATAACAGGCACAACCGTTGTAAAAGCGAGACTCTTCAAGGAAGGTTATCTGCCCGGCGATATAGCGGTCAGCAGTTACATCATCAACAAATCAACCAATCTGCCCGTGTTTTCCGTAAGTACAAATCCTGAACTGTTGTGGGACTATGAAACAGGTATTTACGTTACCGGCCCTGATGCTGATCCCAATTTCCCCTACTTTGGTGCAAACTTCTGGCGTGATATTGAAATTCCGGCTTCCATCGAATATTTTGGAACTGGAACTGATCGCATTTTTCAGCAGGAGGCCGGGGTGAAAATTCATGGCGGATGGAGCCGCGCATTTGCACAAAAAAGTCTCCGGCTCACTAACCGCAGTAGTTTCGGGACATCTGCCTTCAACCATCCGTTTTTTAAGGATAAGAACATCCTCGACTATAAAAAATTGATCCTGCGCAATGGCGGAAACGATTTTCAGTCGGCCATGATGCGCGATGGATTGATCCATAAAATGGTTCAAAAAGTCACCAATATGGCTGTTCAGGATTATCAGCCTTCGGTGGTTTACCTGAATGGGGAATATTGGGGCATCCATAATCTGAGAGAAAAAATTGATGAAGATTTTCTTTTTGAGAATTTTGCCCTGGACAGCGACGAGGTTGATTTGCTTGAAAAAAACAACCTGATCATCGAAGGCGACAATACTGATTTCATCGCGTTGTATGATTTTATCATTTCGAACGACCTTGGTGATGAGAATAACTTTAATGTGGTGACCGAACAACTGGAGATCACCAACGTGATTGATTATTTTGTGGTTGAGTTGTTTATCATCAACACCGACTGGCCCCAGAACAACGTAAAATACTGGAAGCAGGGTGATGGAAAATGGCAATATATCTTTTTGGATGCTGACAATGCCATGGATTTTAACACCAACCTGCAACATTACACCAAAAATTCTTACACCCGTGTTATGGAGGATTCTGTAGTTCAGCACTCGGTCATCTTTCAACGGCTGTTGGAAAATAGCAACTTCCGGCGGGATTTCATCAACCGCTATGCTGACCTGATGAATACGATTTTCCTGCCCGAAAACTCTATTGCCCTGATTGAGAACATCAGGGACAGCATTATTGGCGAAATGGCTGCACACAAAGCAAAGTGGGGCGGTTCGGTTTCGTTCTGGAACAATTTTCATGTGAATACCAAATTGAAGGGCTTCTTCCAGAACAGGCCTGAATACGCCAGGTTGCATACCATTGAGGAATTTGGACTTGACACGGTATTCACATTGACTCTGAATACTGCTAATGGCATGAGCTCCAGGATTCGACTCAACACCATTATCCCGGACAATTATCCCTGGAATGGAATTTATTTTTACGACAATCCTGTGCAGGTGGAAGCGCTTCCTGCACCCGGCATGGAGTTCAGCCACTGGCAATCTTCCCAGTTTCCTGTTTTGACTGATTCCCTTCAACGGATGTGGTGGCACCTGTCGGCAAATGATACGCTGACAGCTCATTTCATTGGTGTACCTGATACCTTGAAACTTGTTTTCACCGAAATCAATTACAAATCCCATGAAGAGATGGATGCCGGAGATTGGGTGGAGTTATTCAACCCAAATGAAACCGAAGTAGATATCTCAGGCTGGATATTCAAAGGTGACAGCGATTTCAGTAGTTTTATATTTCCTGAAAATACGTTAATTCAGCCCGGTTCTTACCTTGTTTTGGCGCAGGATACTGCAAGGTTTTCAGCGATAAACAAGGATGTTGCCAATGTGACCGGCTCGTTTAATTTTGGATTAAAAACCTGGTCGTCACAGGTTCGGTTGTTCGATCGGCATGAGAACCTGATCGTGTCGATGCAGTATTTCGATCAGTCGCCATGGCCGGGAAATATTGCAGGCACAGGCAGAACGATCGAGCTGATCTCCCCTGAGTTGGACATCAATGACCCTCAAAGTTGGAAAGCAGGTTGCCCCGGAGGGTCGCCAGGCAGCGAACCATACGATTGCATGGAAGATTTCAACGTCTGTTTTACCGAATTCAACTATAAATCCTACTCCGGATTCGACACAAAAGATTGGGTTGAAATTTACAATTACGACACCGTGCCGGTTGACCTAGGATTTTGGGTTTTTAGAGATAATGACGGCGCTCATGAGTTTGTGCTTCCCTATGGTTTACAGCTTGATCCGGGCAGTTTTCTTGTACTTTGTGAAGACACGGCAGCATTCAGGTTGTTTAATCCCGGAGTTGAACCTGTCATCGGCAATTTTGATTTCGGGCTTTCCTCTGATAGCGATAAACTCAGGCTTTACGATCCATGGGAAAACATGATTTCACAGTTGGAATATTCATCCGGTGCTCCCTGGCCGCCAGATGTGTCAGGAACCGGACGCACTGCTGAAGTGATTGACTACGGAGGGGATATCAGCAACGGAGCCAACTGGAGGAGTGGATGCCTCGGAGGATCGCCGGGAATGTTCCCGCTGCCATGCCATGACACGGCGGCAATCGTGGTTACTGAAATCAATTACGCTGCTTCTGATGAATTCGACTCAGGCGACTGGATCGAGATTTTTAACCATGATACGGTGCCGGTTGTGCTCAATGGCTGGAGATTTCGCGATGACAATCCAGGCCACAATTACAGTTTTCCTGACGGCCTCATACTGATGCCCGAGGAATTTATTGTGTTGGTTGAGGATTCTGTCAGGTTCAAGTTAGTGCATGATACCGTTACACGTTTTACAGGAGAATTTGATTTCGGGCTTTCTGCCACTTCGGATGAAGTGCATTTATATGACATTTTCGGTCAGGAAATTGCGTTCATAGGCTATCAATCCACATTACCATGGCCGGCGAATATTCCCGGTACCGGACGAACCATTGAACTGATTGATCCGGAAATGCCAATGAATAGCCCCCAGCATTGGAAAGCCGGTTGCCCCGGAGGGTCGCCTGCCAGTTCGCCCTTTGAGTGTCCCGGAAATTACAAACTGGCATTCACTGAGTTTAATTACAATTCCTATCCGGGCTTTGACACGAAAGATTGGGTGGAAATCCATAACTATGATTCAGTGCCTGTTGATTTAAGTTCATGGAGATTTGAGGACAATGACCCGAATAACCGTTTTACTCTTTCGCCGGGAACACATATAGCGCCGGGAGGATTTCTTGTGCTGTGCGGGGACACCGCAGCATTCCGGTCATTCAATCCCGGAGTTACATCCATCATGGGTAACTTTGATTTTGGACTCTCCTCCGAAAATGATCATTTGCGGTTATACGACCCCTGGGAGGAACTGGTGTTGTTGGTTGAATATTCTTCCGGTCAACCCTGGCCTCAGCATATTTCAGGCACCGGACGCACTGCCGAAGTGATTGATTTTACCGGCGAACTCAACAATGGCTTGAACTGGCATGACGGTTGCCTGGGTGGTTCGCCGGGTATGTTCCCGCTTCCCTGCCACGATACGGCAAGGATTGTTGTCACAGAGATCTGTTACAATTCATTGGATGAAAATGACACCGGGGATTGGCTCGAAATTTATAATAATAATTCAGTCACTGTTTCCCTTAATGGCTGGAAACTTAAAAACTCAGCCGGGGATCAGGTGTTCCACTTCCCTGATGAAATTACCCTGCAACCCGGGATGTATTTCCTGGTTGTACAGGATTCTCTGAGATTTATGGCAGCGCACGATACGATTTACGAATTTGTCGGGTCTTTCGGATTTGATTTGGATTGGCAGGCAGATGAAATTCATTTGTTTGACATCTTTGACCAGGAGATCGTCAATATCAGCTATCAGGCAGGCAGCCCCTGGCCTTTCAATTTTTCTTCCAGTAAAAGAACCATCGAATTGATTGATCCGGATCAAAATGGGTCGGATCCTGTTAACTGGAAAATCGGCTGCCGCGGCGGGTCGCCCGGAACTGCCCCTGTCAGCTGCGATGAAAACTATAAAATTGCTTTGACAGAATTCAATTACAAATCATTTCCAAAATTTGATACAAAAGACTGGGTCGAAATTTTTAACTACGACACCGTCAATATTGACCTGAGTTATTGGAAATTTGTCAACGAAAGCGGGGATCATGCTTTTGTATTCCCCGAGGGGTTTCAACTCGTTGTCGGGGAGTTTTTATTAATCTGTAGCGATACGACTGAATTCAGTAAGTTCAATCCCGAGTTGGATAACATTACCGGAAATTTCGAATTTGACCTTTCAGAGTATGAAGATGCGCTACAGCTATCAGACCCCTGGGAAAATCTTGTTGTACTGGTCGATTATTCAAATGAACCGCCCTGGCCACAAGCGATTTCAGGGACAGGCCGCACTGCCGAACTGATTGATTTTGCTGCAAATTCCAACGATCCCTCAAATTGGAAAGCCGGATGCCTGAAGGGATCGCCGGGTGGTTTTCCGGTTCAACCTTGTAACGACACAACCACCATTGTTGTCAGTGAGATTAACTACAGCATTTCTGCGGACTTACCTACCGGCTCGTGGTTCGAACTTTTCAACCCTAACGATTTTGTGGTCGAACTGGATGGCTGGACGTTTCAAAATGCTGATGAGAATCCCTTTTTCCAATTCCCAGATGGCATACAATTGGTTCCGGATGCATATCTTGTTGTGGTTGAGGATTCACTGAAATTTCTGTCGGTGCATGATACCATTCCGGGATTTGTTGGCGGGTATGGCATAGGACTCTCGGAAATTGCAGACGAATTCAGGTTGTTCGACTTTTTTGATCAGGAAATTATTTATATCAGTTACCAGTCAACCGAACCCTGGCCGGTGAACACCCCCGGCAGCGGTCGGACCATCGAACTGATTGATTACGGCGAAGCGCTGAACAATCCGCTGAACTGGAAAATCGGTTGCCGGGGCGGCTCCCCGGGCATGGCTTACATAGACTGCGATGATTATTCCATTCCCGAAAACCTGCTGGAGAAACTCTCTGTAAAAGTGTATCCAAATCCTTTTACAAGCGATTTTACCATCGAACTGACTTCAGATGAAAGCCTGGCGATTGAGATCAAACTCAAAAATAACATGGGATATGAAATCAGCAGTGTTTTTGATGGTGTGATAAATGCCGGAAAGAAAGCCATCGGATTTCATTCCTCCAACCTCGGAAAGGGGGTCTATTTCCTCCAAATCAATTCAGGCGGTTATTCCCTTTATTACAAGCTTATTGCGTATTAAATCCTGAACTAAAAAGTTCATATTTGCCTTCTTCGCTATCGGGATTTGATAAGATCTTTGAACTACAATAGGCACATAGAGCACATAGGCGCTTAGGTGACAAAACTAACTAACATGTTGTCTTTTTGCCCGCTGATCTCGCTGATCTTCTCTGATCGTGACCGTAATTCTTTGCTTTTAAATAAAAATCTGAGTGAATCTGTGTGATCTGAGGGCAAAATTTTTTCCTGCTAATCACGCAGATCAAGACGCAAACCCTCACAGGTAACCTGCTCA
The DNA here is from genome assembly GCA_014860585.1 of Bacteroidales bacterium. Classification (NCBI taxonomy): domain Bacteria; kingdom Pseudomonadati; phylum Bacteroidota; class Bacteroidia; order Bacteroidales; species Bacteroidales bacterium. The sequence continues at coordinate 62,234 of JACZJL010000033.1, forward strand.
TAGGCTGGCAGATTATTTTCAGAATGCTTGCTCCTTCCGGGAGGAAGTTTTTTCTGTCAGGAAAATTTAGGAACTTTATACTATGCATTTTTTATTTGAAAAAACCGAGAGCCACTAAAATCTGGAAATTTAAAGGATAAAGCTCAACGAAATTTTGGACTGATTTTTTTTCCGATCAACAGCAGGATTGCACCGGTGATGGTTAGAAAGCCGCCCACCAGTTGATAATCGGCCGGAAATTTCCCGAAAAAGAGATAAGCGCCAATCAAAACAAAAAGTGCTGTAGTGCTTTGTATGATCGAGGCCCGTGATGCTTCGATATACTTCAGCGCGCTGTATTGGCTGAAGGAAGTCAGAAAAGGTCCAAGAAATGAACCAATGGCAATGTTGATGAGGGCACTGCTGGGAATCCGGATACTTTGCCCCAGAATTTTCAATAGAAAAAATGAAGTAATCAGCAGAAATACCGCACGATTCACCGCCAGCATGGTTGGGGTTATGGTGAAAATATTCTTTTTGGCAATGGTAGTTCTGACCCCATAAAATATCGTTGAAATCAGCATCAGGCCAGAGGTGCCTGACAGGTAATCCTGTATGGATGCCCCTTTCTGAAAACTGATCACAAAAGCACCGGTGAAAGTGAGCACCACACCCACCAATTCACCGGTTGAAAATCGCTCTTTCAGCAGGAATACCCCAAAAAGTGTCAGAAAGATGTACTCCATGTTTCGCAAAAACGATGGAATGGCCGGGTTTGGAGTGATGGATATGGCGCCATAAAATGCCCCGGTGGCAATGATTTCGAGCAAACCAAGGAACAAAAGAATCTTAAATGAATTGCGGGAAATGGGTCGAAAATGACGGTGTTCCTCCGATCGTAAAGTAAACAGTCCGTTCCATACCAGTGCCATCGCAAACCAGTAAACGCCGAACTGTGCCAGGCTCACTTCATTCAGCGCTGCTTTACTGAAAATGTAAACCGTTGACACCGCCACCGTTGCCAGCAAAGCATATCCATATCCCTTCACAGTCGGTTGCACAGAATTTTGTGATTTGGCAGCAAAAATAATCTGTTTAATGGGATGCGTGATGATATTGATTGCAAAAACAATCTATTTTTGTCAGGGAATTGTTTTTGTTTTCATTGGTTGACCATCATCCATTGAGCATCATTTTTTTAATTTTCAAAAATTCCAAATGAAACATCACACGAAATTCTTTTTCGCCTTTTTTCTGTCCGTTTGTTTTTGTTTTATTTACGGTCAGTTGCCAATCATACCTTACCCTGCAGAAATAGAGATGTCTGAAGGCCATTTTCTGCTTGGCAAAGAAACAATCCTGGTTGCTGAACAGGAGGAAGTATTATCCATGGCTGATGAAAGAGCAAAGCAGTGGGAAACCAAATTGGGATTCAGATTAAAAATTGGAACAAAACTTTCAGAAATGCCCAACAGCAGTGTGGTACTTGTGATTAACAAAACCATTAATGAGGGGATTGGCAGCGAAGGTTACCAGTTGATAATAAATCCCGAACGGGCAGAACTTTCGGCAAATACAACGGCAGGCATTCTTTATGGGCTTGAAACCATTGGGCAATTGCTTGATGCTGATAAAGAAAAAAGACTACCCTGTGGTGTGATTATCGATTATCCAAGGTTTTCTTATCGCGGGATGCACCTCGATGTGTCAAGGCACTTTATGCCCATCGAATTCATCTACAAAGTAATCGACTTCCTGGTCATGCATAAGATGAATATCTTTCATTGGCATTTGGTGGATGACCAGGGATGGCGGCTGGAAATTAATAAATATCCAAAACTGACCGGAGTGGGCGCCTGGAGGGTTCCAATGCCTGAAAAACATTGGGACGACAGGCCGCTGACCACTGATCGCACGCATGCCACTTATGGCGGATTTTATACACAGGATGACGTGAAGCAGGTGGTGGCATACGCAGAAGCCAGAAATATCACAATCATTCCCGAAATTGAGATGCCCGCCCATGTGATGTCGGCACTGGCAGCTTATCCGGAGTTTTCATGCACGGGAGAAAATCTTGGCGTTCCGCCCGGTGGCGTTTGGCCTATCACCCATATATACTGTGCCGGTAAGGAAGAGACATTTGAATTTTTGGAAAATGTGCTCACTGAGGTGATGGAACTTTTCCCATCAACTTATATTCATATTGGCGGAGATGAGGCTGATAAAACCAACTGGAAATCGTGTCCAACATGTCAGGAACGAATGAAAGTTGAAGGCCTTGAGAATGAAGAAGAATTGCAGAGCTATTTCATTCATCGCATCGAACGTTTTTTGAATGCTCACGGACGCAGGATTATTGGCTGGGACGAAATACTTGAAGGTGGCCTGGCGCCCAATGCTACGGTGATGTCGTGGCGGGGCGAGGCAGGAGGGATTGAAGCAGCCGGAATGGGTCACCAGGTGGTAATGACTCCGGGAAGCCATTGTTATTTCGATCATTACCAGGGCGATCCGTCGCTTGAGCCTGTTGCTCACGGCGGCTATACCACACTCAAAAAGGTTTATCTGTACGAGCCTGTTCGGGCAGAACTTACAACCGAAGAAGGAGAACTGGTTTTGGGTGCTCAGGCCAATGTGTGGTCTGAGTTTATTTCAACCCCTCAACACGCAGAGTACATGATCTTCCCGCGGCTTTCAGCTTTATCGGAAGTGCTGTGGTCGCCAAAAGCAACCAGAGACTGGGAAGATTTCTCTGAAAGAATGGAAATCCAGTATAAAAGATATGCCGATGCCGACCTGAACTACTCCCTGAGTGCTTTTCAGGTTAAGGCTTCACCCCGGCTTGATCCTGAAAACAGGAGATTGCTGGTAGAATTGGACTCCGAAGTCTTTCAGCCGGAAATTCGCTTTACAACAGATGGCAGCGCGCCGGACATTCATTCAACACTTTACCGGTCGCCGGTTTCGATAGCCGGCACTGCCAGACTGAAAGCTGCTGTTTTTAAAGATGAAAAAGCATCTGGGCAGGTCATGTCGGCGCATTATGAAATCCATAAGGCTTTTGCTTCTCAAATCCAGATCCAACATCCAAACAGTCCGCGTTATAACGGGGGTGGGCAGTATGGACTTGTGGACGGGATCAGTGGGACGATCAGTTTCGCTGATGGCAAATGGAAGGGATTTTCCGGTGACGACCTGATTGCAGTAATTGATTTGGGTGAATCAATGACCATAAACACGATCGGACTCGATGCACTTCAGTCCATTGCTTCCTGGATTTTTCTTCCGCTATGGGTCAGCTTTGAGGTGTCGGCCAACGGACAAAATTTCCGCTTGCTCGAAACAGTTCAGACACCATACGATTCGGAGAGCAATGGAAAATACATCCAGGATTATGGCACAAGCGAGGCTGCTACTGATGTTCGTTATTTGCGCATCACGGCCAAAAATTTTGGAGTTTGCCCTCCGGGTCATTCCGGCGAAGGGAAACCGGCATGGCTGTTTGTGAGCGAGATCGTGGTGAGATAGCAGGTGATTGCCCGATATCACCAACTAAATCAATGGTTTTTGCTACTTTTACCCGGCATTCAAGTCATTAATCAATAGCTTTTTTATGAGAAAAAGATTCTACATTATCCCTGTTTTAGCTTGCTTTAGCTGCCTTGTGGTGAATGCACAAGACAGGGTTACGGGCGCTCCCTTCGCTACACGATCGGTGGTGATGGGGCAAAATGGAATGGTGGCTACAAGTCATCCACTCGCCACGCAGATCGGACTAGACCTCCTGAAAAGCGGAGGGAATGCCATTGATGCAGCCATTGCTGCCAATGCAGCGCTTGGGCTGATGGAACCCACCGGCTGCGGCATCGGCGGCGACCTTTTTGCCATAGTGTGGGATGCCAAAACCAAAAAACTTTATGGATTGAATGCCAGCGGCAGGTCGCCAAAAAGCCTGACACTGGAATATTTTGAAGAACTTAAAATGGAGCAGATACCCGCACTTGGTCCACTTCCCGTAACCGTCCCCGGTTGTGTGGACGGATGGTTTGAATTACACCAGAAGTTCGGAAAATTGTCGATGAGTGATATTTTAGCTCCTTCTATCCATTATGCAGAAAATGGTTTTCCGATGCCGCAATTGATCGCCTGGTACATGAAAGCAGTAAACAGATATCAACAGCAGGTTTTTCCAAATATTGAAGAAACTTATATCACCCAAAATAGGGGGCGCTTACCCGGTGAAGGTGAAATTTACAAAAACCCTTACCTCGCTGAGACCTACCGTAAACTTGCCATTGGTGGCAGGGATGTGTTTTACAAAGGCGATATGGCTAAAACAATGGCTGATTTCGTTCAGGACCAGGGGGGATTTCTTTCACTTGAAGATTTGGCAGCGCACCGCTCAGTATGGGTAGAACCCGTTTCGGTGAATTACAGAGGGTTTGATGTTTGGGAACTTCCACCAAACGGGCAGGGAGTTACTGCCTTACAAATGCTTAAAATTCTCGAAGGATTTGATTTTTCAACCATCGAATTCGGCAGTGCTGAGCATCTTCACCTTTTCACTGAAGCCAAAAAACTGGCTTTTGAAGACAGAGCAAAGTATTTTGCCGATATGGATTTTGTTGGAGTGCCGGTTGATGAGTTGATTTCCGATACTTATGCTGATGAAAGAAGGAAGCTGATCGGCAGGCATGCCGGGGTTTATACAGCAGGCGAAATTAGCGTGAATGAAACCATCTATCTGACTGTGGCTGATAAGGATGGCAATATGATTTCGCTCATTCAGAGCAATTACCGTGGCATGGGCTCCGGAATGGTTCCGCCAAAACTTGGTTTCATGCTTCAGGATCGTGGTGAATTATTCAGCCTTGTGCGCGGACAGGCCAATACTTACGAACCCGGCAAGCGCCCGTTCCATACGATCATTCCGGCTTTCATTACCAAGGATGGCGAACCATGGATCAGTTTTGGCGTGATGGGAGGTGATTTCCAGCCGCAAGGGCATGTTCAAATCGTGATGAACATGGTGGATTTCGGCATGAACCTCCAGGAAGCCGGTGATGCACCAAGGTGGGAACATACCGGTGGATCGACACCCACAGGAACATCAACATCAGGAACTGGCCAGGTAAATGTTGAATCAGGAATCTCTTATGAAACGATCAGAGGCCTTCTGGACAAAGGTCACAAGGTTGGATTACAGCGGGGTGTATATGGCGGTTACCAGGCTATCCTCTGGGACAAAGAAAATAATGTTTTTCACGGCGCTTCTGAAAGCAGGAAAGATGGGCAGGCAGCAGGGTATTAGCCTCTTGAATGATAGTTCGGGATTGATATACCACAAACCTTTGCCAACACTAAGAAAGAATCAACTTGCTGCAATTTCAGCAAATGCATCGATCTCATTCTCCAATTCCTTCGCTGCAATCAAACCATTTATCATGTCATCAGGAATTGAGGGAGATGTTGCACCAAGCAAAAGGCCCAGTATCATACCTCTATGGACATTATCCCCGCCTGCATTCACATTGGTAAGAAGAGCACTGCGTAAATCAAACTGATACTTCCACGCAAGATACAACAACATAGGGGTTCCATGCTCAGCAAAACAAGCCGTGGAAAATATCTTTTTCAGCACATCTGCTTCGGTATGACTATTTGCAAAAGCCTCGATATCCCATGGGGCGTCATTAAACTCTGAATGCAGTTTCCACATGATTTCTGCAGGCACGTTACCCATTCCGCCATGATGCTGGTATTGGGCAAATAATTCCATTCCGGTATATTTGGGTAAGCCAAGATGATAAACCGTTCTTTTCATTGAATCCATAGGATTATTACCATTAACCAGCGCATTGAGCAATGGAACCACCACAGCCAATGAAGCTGAAACATTCTCGCTATGATGGGTCAGATATTGATGCCCCAATGCAAAACCCAGGGCGTTAAAGCTATCTTTCTGCAATAATGATAACACCAAAGGTCGTATCATACCCCCCATCGCATTAATTCCAGGATACCTGTACTGGTTATCGGCACAAGCTGCAGGCGGAAGTCCTTTCGAATAATTTTCGAACCATAGTCTGAGAAATCCTTCTGTATATGGATCGTTGAAATTGTTTGGCGTGGTCATAAATTCGATGAAAGCATCAAGGAACTTTTCGGGATTGTAACAGCCATTTTCAACAACATGCCGCATCAGAACCCTGACAAGTTGCGCATTGAGCGTATTCTCACCAGCTTTGAGTCCGTAATGATAATGGTATCGGTCATCCACCCTGATAACACCCTTTTGGTCAATATTAAATCCACTCGTGCTGAAATCATTATAGGTTGTATCATAAAATTTCAGGTGCTGATGAAGAATATCATAGTTACGACCAGTCTTATTCGCAGCTTCAACATCAGGTCTGTATTTTGCACCCACCAGCGAGGCTTCAATGTGTTTTTCAGGTGGTGTTTTATAGCCTTCAACTGGACCATCAAGGTACTTTGGAATGTTCAATGTATTGTAAAACCAATGTGCCGGCATCGCCAGTGCATCGCCGATAAACAATCCCCAAAGGGCATTTTTAATCCGTTCTGGTTTGATTTGTGTCTTTGTTTTCATTCAGTGCAGTTTTAAGTTAATGTGGAAGAAACAAAGGAAAGGAGAGGATTGTTTTTGTTCAGGCAAAAACGATAGATTAATGTTTTACGGCGCGGGAAATCTTAAAAGCAAAAAAAAACCTTGCAAACAAATTGTTTACAAGGCTTTTCATATTTTACAGTGCCCAGAACAGGAATCGAACCTGCACACCCTTGCGAGTACTAGTCCCTGAAACTAGCGCGTCTACCAGTTCCGCCACCTGGGCATTTTTGAGGCGGCAAAAGTAACATTATTCTTTTGCAGGACTCAAAATTTTTCCAAAAAAATGTTCTTAGTGATGATGTCCGTGAGCGCCATGTACATGTCCATGATCGATCTCTTCGGCTGATGCGTCTCTGATTTCAACTACCTTAACGTCGAAGTTGAGCGTTTGCCCTGCCATGGGATGATTGCCATCGAGAACAATCACATCGTCGTGAACTTCAATGACAGTGAGTAGAGTGGGTGGTTCGCCTTCAGCCATCTGCCCCTGCACCTGGATACCGACCTCAATACTTTCAGGGTCAGAAAAATTTGAACGGTTGACTTCGAAAACCAGGTCGTTATTGTAAGCGCCGTATGCTTTCTCGGGTTGAATGCTCACCTTAAACTCGTCGTTCACCGCTTTGCCTTCCAACTCAGCTTCAAGCCCGGGAATGATCCCGTGATGACCGTGCAAATAAGTCAGTGGCTCGCGACTGGATGAAGAGTCAATGATATTGTTTTCGCCGTCTGTCAGTGTGTAGTGAAATCCTACAACTTTGTTTTTTCCGATTTTCATGTTGTGTAATATGCTTGATTGATAAAAAAAAGAAACATCCGTCAAGTAATGGATGTTTCAAACATTATTTGAAGATTCTTTTACGTTTGCCTGGCTGATTTATTGTAGCAGATTAGGTTTTTATCCTATTTTTGCCGCCTGATAAATAAAACTATTCCGACAATGAGAAGCAAGATACTGTTTGGTTTATTCCTACTGCTGGTTATTTGGGCAGGTTGTAAAAAAGATGAAGACAGCAAAGACCTGAAAGCCGATTTTGACTGGACCCTGCAACAGGAACCCGGTAAGGTAATTTTTACCAATAAAAGCTCAAATGCAATTTCGTACGAGTGGAATTTTGATGACGGAACCTTTTCTACCCAGACAAATCCTACCAAAACCTATCAGCAGAATGGCAGCTACATAGTCACTCTGAAAGCGTTTGGGACCGGGGCAACGGAGTCGGTTAACGACACTATTGTGGTGAATAATATTCAGGCTAAATAGAGCTTTCCGGTTTGCCCTCACCATCACTTTTTCTGTTAATGTTTCTGGAACACTTCGTGGAAGCCTGGCACCCTGGTATCATGGTAAAGTTTTTTATTTAGCCACGAAGGCACGAAGATACAACACCTTACGTAAGGCACACGAAGGTAATAATCTAAGATGCATTGTCTTTAAAGAACGCTACCCGTAAAACTTGCTGTATAGTTGAAATAACTTTGCCGAAACCATTGATTTACGATAGAATCAGAAGTTTTTCAACATGCCCTAAATGACCTAACCTCTGAGCTTTAAATCTTTGATTACATTCTCTATTTTTTCATCCAGCTGCATGTTTACCTGATCGAAATCCTTTATATCGCGCAACTGGTCTTTCACACCGAAATAAAATTTTATTTTTGGTTCGGTGCCTGACGGCCTCATGCTGATCTTGGTGCCGTCGGCAGTGATAAACTGCAGCACATTGGATGATGGCAGTTCAATTTTTGATTCTGTTTTTGCGCGTAAATCAATGGCTTTGCCGGTCAGGTAATCTTTAATCAGCACAACATCAGAATTATTGATCTTCCTGGGTGGTTTGGTTCTGAAGTTTTCCATCATTTTCTGGATTTCCTCAGCGCCGGTTTTCCCTTTTTTAGTGATCGAAATCAGGCTTTCTTTATAAAAACCGAACTCAACGTAAATATCAATCAGCAGTTCGTAAATAGTTTTGCGCAGGTTGGCAGCCCATGCAGAGATTTCAGCAATCATGGCGCAGGTGGCCACAGCATCCTTGTCGCGAACAAAGTCTCCGATCATAAAGCCATAACTTTCTTCTCCACCCCCGATAAATGTTTTTTTACCCTCATTCTCGCGGATGATTTCGGCAATCCATTTAAAGCCGGTAAGTACATCATAACATTCAACACCGTATTTATCAGCTATATCCTTGATCAATTCAGACGTTACAATAGTTTTTACAATGAACTCTTTTCCCAGCAACCTTCCTCTTTTTTGCCAGAGATGAAGCAGGTAATAGGTCAGGATAGCGGCTGTCTGATTGCCATTGAGCAGTATATAATTATCATTCAGGTCTTTCACTGCAACGCCAACCCTGTCGCAGTCGGGATCGGTAGCCATCACCAGATCGGCATCCACTTTACGGGCTTTTTCGAGCGCCATTTCAAGTGCTTCCGGTTCTTCAGGGTTTGGAGAATGAACGGTGGGGAAATTTCCATCATTGATATCCTGCCTGTAAACCCTGAAAACATTTTCAAACCCATAACGTTCAAGGGCTGCAGGAACCATCTTCACCCCACAACCATGTAGCGGAGTGTAAACGATTTTTAGTTCCGACTGCCTTTTGTTTGATCCGGCCGACAGCGATAACTTATCTACTTCGGCAAGGTATGCCTGGTCGACTTCTTCGCCAACGAGCTGAATGTTTTTCTTTACTCCTTTAAATTTCACCTCTTCAACTTTGATCTTTTCCACCTCCACAATCACATTTTTATCATGTGGAGGGATCAACTGCGCCCCATCGTTCCAGTAGGCTTTATAGCCATTGTATTCCCTGGGATTGTGCGAGGCGGTGATCATTACGCCGGTATGGCATTTGAAATATCTTATGGCATAAGAAAGCTCGGGTGTTGGCTTCAACTCATCAAACAAGAAAACCTTGAACCCATTTGCCGAAAGTACTTCAGCCGTAATTTTAGCAAATAAGTCGCTTTTGTTGCGATTATCAAAAGCAATGGCAGCCCGGTATTCTTTTTCGCCGGGGAAGGCTTTTTTGATATAATTGGCTAAACCCTGGGTGGCCATACCCACCGTGTATTTATTCATCCGGTTGGTGCCAACGCCAATAATTCCGCGTAATCCACCTGTTCCGAACTCAAGATTCCGGTAAAAGGAATCCGCCAGTTCGTCGGGGTTATTTGCCATTAAATCCCTTATTGTTTCTTTGGTGGTTTCATCATAATTGCCTTCAAGCCAGCGATTGGCTGCTTCCAGCACTTTCGGGTCCATCTTCTTTTTTTCCATAGATATCAATGCTTTATAATTTTGTAATTGAATTCCTTTTCACCAGTAATGATTTTTACAATATAAAATCCCGGTTTGCTTTCCCTGATATTCATTTCAATTGGCTTTTTGTTAATCAGTTCTACAGTTGATTCCAGAATCCGACGGCCGGCGATATCAAGCACTTCCACATGACACTCGCCGAAATCCTCATCAGTAATCAGTTGAAATAAACCATCAGTTGGATTCGGAACTAGCCGGAATTCCTTAAAATGCAGTTGAGGGTGGATGCCAACAAGGGTGTCAATGAGTTCGAAACTGGCAGGCTTGATCATTGTACCATGGATATTATCAAGGATTTTTAAATCATATAATCCCGGGATTTCAAAAGGCGCGATAGCAAATAATGCCGAAATCATCTGGTTATTTATTAGTTGAACTTCAACTGCATAGATTTCATTTAACGTGCTGCTGCTGGTTAACCACACATTGATCATGCTGACGTGTTCAAACCATGTATATTCCGTTTCGATTATAACTTCAGGTGTGGTATTTACTTGAGCGGAGTTTGGGTTTAATGTTAAGATTCCCGGAGCAACAGGGTTTGTTGTCATAAAAAAAGCTTCGGGTAAAATCAGTTCCTGCTGATCAAAAACATGAACACTGTAAACTCCGGCGGGCAAGGTGTAAGGTATAACAAATTCAGCATGTAATAGTGTGTTGCTTAAGGCTTCAACGTTAAAGAAATGGTAAAAGCCATTTCCTTCCAAGGCGGCAGATTCAACTCCTGTTTGAAGGAATTCAGTGTTTTCACTATAAATGTCTAACTCAATCAAGGTGCCTGTAATGCCGTTATCAGGGACTATCGATGTGATTGAAGGGGTTAGTCCTTCCATTAACTCAAATCCTTGATCAAGGGTTAGTGTTCCATCCAATTGGTTATTTGTTTGTACATCATAGAATCCCGGTTGATGCCAGAAGCTAAACGAAAAGTTGGCTTTGATCAGGGTATTGCTAAGGGTGTTGGAATAATTTGGGGTGATAATGTTGGACCCCTGGCTGAACCAGACAAATGTGCCTGTTCCAGTTTCAAAGTTGGTGTTTTGGCCTGATATGTATAAATCGATGGTTTCACCTTTTTCAGCGTGGTTAGGGTCTATTGCCGCAAGATATGGAGGATTGGGGTTGGGTTGCAGCTGGAATGCTTCAGGCAGGGTCATCATGCCGTTCACCGTGGTGTTTGCAGTTGCATCGTAAGTACCGTATGGGTAGCTGTTCGAAAGCAGGAATATCCCTGACATCTCAGTGTTTGAAGTAATTGTAATGCTTTCAGGAAAAATTATCGTAGAAGTCGCCTGGTTGAGCCAGAATGCTGTGCTTGTTCCCTGCATAAAGTTTGTGTTTTGCCCAGTAAGGGTTAAAGTCAGCACCTGACCCTGGGTTCCGGAGGAAGGGGTAATATTGACAATCGATTGTCCGATTAATTTGGAGGGGCAAATAACAGCTGAGGTCAAAAAAATGTATAGTAAAACTGAAAATAGCGTTATCCTTGTTTTCATTTGAAATTAAACAATGTAAAGGTTGAACGTAATATCGTTGATTATTGCTGACAAAAGTAGAAAAATTATGATCAGTGATCAAAAAATGCCGTTTTGCTTTCAGAGGTATTTTTGTCGGTAAAGTTCAGCCTCATACTGATTGATGCTTTTATCCACTTTCTCCAACAAATAAACGACTTCGATGATCAGCTGACGGTCCAGCTCATTATGATCGTGGATGGCCTGTTCAAATACTTTAACCATCCAGTCATCAGAATTTCTGATCCGGGTAAGGGCGAGGCTCATTACACGATCGTCAACGGTTTCTTTCAGGGCTTCAATGCGTTGATTGGTAATTTGTGTGACGAGGGTACGGTAGTTCGGATGTGTTTGAGCATTTTCAGTTACCCTTAGCACAAGATAAGCTGAATCTGGCTGGCCAGTTAATAAATAGATGACAGCGAGGTTCATTGCTGCCTCCGCAAATGTGGGAGAAATCTGAACAGCCTTTTTGTAGAAATGTATTGCTAGCTCGTTTTCATTTTTTATCCCATAGAAGGTGGCAAGATTGTTCAGCACATGCATGTGAAAGGGATTTGACTGGTAGGCATCCTGAAAATCAGCCAGCGCTTTATCTTTTTCCCCCAGGTTGTACCAGCCAAGCCCGCTGTACCAGCGCAATGGCGTTGCCGTCGGATCGAGTTTTGAAAAGTAAGTATCGGCCACTTCAATCTCATCAATCATCATTTGCCAGTTGCTGTTAGCGCGGTGTTCAAAGGCTTTTTTAGTATGGATTTCACTTTTGAGTCTGATCAGTCCGACATAAAACGTGAACAGGAGCAATCCAATGAAAATCAGAAAAGAAAAGGTAATTATGGATTTGGAAAATTGTTTCGAAGTCTTGAGAATCAATTCATTTTTAACGAAAAGAAAAGCAAAAGTGAGATGTAGAAAAACTGACTGATCGGGACGCTCTTTTGGAAAACTCAGGGAAGCAATGATGACATATCCGGTTACAAAGAACAGCAAGAAAAGACCAACATATTTCTCGTTTAACTGTGTTGATTTTCTGATGATTCTTATCGAAAACATGAACGCAAGGACCAACAGGGCAAAATAAAACAGGAAGGCAAAAATTCCGTTTTCGGCCAGTACCCAAACAAAATCATTGTGCGGCCTTTGAAAAATGATCACCCCTTCAGCCGAGCGCAATCCTTCAGTTCCATATTTTGGGAGGAGTATCTTCCAACTGCCGGCGCCCACGCCTGTCAATGGTCTTTCACTGAACATCTCCAGCGATTTTTCCCATAGAACCACCCGTTCGAGCGCCGAACCAAATTTGTAACTCCCGATTACATCAGCCTGTTTACGGAAGGTTTCAAAGGTGCTCAGGCGTGAATAAAGCCCGGTCGCAGCCACCACAATCATCAGTGCAACAGCAAGGTAAATAATTAATGAAGTGATCTTTGAGAAGGTAATCTCAAGTGATTTCCTGAAAAAAATCAACATCAAACCCGAAACGACAGTTGCTGCGACAGTTGCAAGCCAAACTGAACGAACGAGTAAAAGGGTAATCATCAGGAGTGAAAGGAACGTGAGTGCCAGAAAACCATACCGCCACCAGGTACGGTGAAAGTAAACACCCATCAGCAAAAAAGGAATGGTCAGAAACAGCATTTCAGCAAAGAGGTTTCGATGGGCTAAGACGCTGGTGATAAGGTAAGAGGATTGATGATCGAGTGGAGAATTTTGTAATAAAACAACCAGTTGATAAATGCCGGTTATCAGGATAGTTGTTGAGTAAATCAATACCATTTTGGGAATCGTCAGGTGGATAATGCTGCTTTCCTTAAATATCAGAACAGCGATGATGAAAAAAATGAAATACTGAGCCGTGCGCAGCCAATCCCAGAGGCCTTCACCCAAATTTACGGATACGAGGAGCGAAACTCCCGAAAATGCTACATACCCAAGATAAATAAGGAAAAATGGATGTATTGCAAAGTCAAATTGGAAAGGTCTTTTCCAGCTTTTAAACATCAGAACTGTCAGGAACAGAAACAAGATTATGGAGATTAACAATGTTCCTGGCGCCAGCACCGGGTCAAGTGCCCTGGTTACGTAAACGAAAGGCAATCCAGCGATTGACAGGAGTAAAAAGATGATGACAACGGGTCTGTCGTGCAGGATTTTTTTCACCTTAGCCAGTTGTTTGGTCATTGTAAAATTTTGGCAATGCAGATAGCTAAACTGTCCCTCCAGTGGGGAATGGTGATTCCAAACTGCTTTTTAATCTTCTCCTTGTTCATCACACTGTAATAGGGACGGGCAGCAGGTAACGGATAGTTTTTTGTCTCGATTGGGTTCACTTTGCAGTGAATACCTGCAATCCGGTGAACGGCCAATGCAAAATCGTACCAGCTGGCCACCCCTTCGTTGGAATAGTGAAAGATTTCAGTTTTCTTAAGATTAACCCAGCGAGGGATGAGTTCAAGGATGGTTTTTGCCAGGTCCCCTGCATAAGTTGGGGTTCCCACCTGGTCGAAAACTACATTTAGCGAATCCCGCTCTTTGCCAAGCCGGATCATTGTTTTAACAAAATTATTTCCGAATTGTGAATAAAGCCAAGACGTTCGAACAACAACTGCCTTCCCTCCATTTTTAAGAATCTCCTGCTCACCGTTATATTTTGACCGGGAATAAACCGAATTGGGTTCAGGTTGCTGGTCTTCGTTCAAAGGCTTGTGATAATGACCACCAAACACATAATCGGTTGAAATATGCACCAATGATGCATCATATTTTTTTGCGATTTGAGCCAGGTATCCCACGGATGTAGCATTGAGCAGCATGGCTTTGTCAGGCTCAGATTCTGCCTTATCCACTGCAGTGTAGCCGGCTGTATTCACTATGCAGTGAATGTTGTGGTTTACGACAAACTTTTCAACCGCAACTTTATCGGTGATGTCCAGTTCATCCACATCGGTAAAGAAAAACCCGAAATCAGGATAATCCTGCGCCAGTTCATTCAGTTCACTGCCCAACTGTCCGTTACTTCCGGTAACTAGGATGTTCATCATACGTTTTCAATTTTGGTGTAAAAATACATGCATTCATGGAATAGTTAATGGCAGATGTTCATTTAACGGGGATGACGGTGAACCTCACACCCGAATTTATGACCTGAATAACCGCCTGTCAAATTCAAATGGTTCAACCTGAAGTATCTTAACACGACTAATTCCAGGGTGTTTTGTGTTGATTAGAAAATTATACTCGCCCTGCACCACCGCAGATGGAACTTTTAAAACCAGGAATTCATTCTTTTTTACAAAGTGGTCTCCAATTTGCCGGGTTAACCCGCTGTGAGGAAATGATTTCCATTCATCTGGTAAATCAGGATAGGAAATAATCATCATCGAATCTTCAGGAATTTCGATAATAATCAAGGCATAATCCTCCGGCATGATTCCCAAAGGAGTATGAACTGCCATTTCAGCAGTGCATAAAGCGCGGGTTTGGCTGGTATAAAGCATTGCAGTCCCTTTTCTGTTCCATCTGCCTCCCGCCATTTCAGCACCTTTACCCGACAGGTCGCCGGCGTGTTTTGATTTAGATAGGCGATAGACTATCATGCGAGTATGCCATGTTCTATTCTTAGCAATTCATCATTCAGTAAACTGATCCCAAAGACATTGTCCAGTAAATCTTTTGGTTTTGCCTGACCAAGCGCAAGGTTTTCTGTTTCGAGCCAATTATCAAATTTCACCTTGTTGCCAAATACGTCAATTCCTTTTTTGTATAGCAGTGCAATTTGAAGAATTTTTTCTGACTGAACCGGATCGAAGGAACGGTTTTCCTTTCGTATGCGCAGCATCGTCCTTTCCGAAAGGTGCAGAAGAACTGACCATTCTGAAAGGCTAAAGGGACTAACGCTGGCAATTGCGTCAAAAAATTCCATATCAACACCCTGCCGCACAATGTTGATCAGTTTTGAAGTATCATTGTCTTCCAATAGCTGGAATGAAGTATCTCCATGCATAAAACCTGTTGAATTTGCCATAGTTAAATTGATTTAGCGCAAAAATATGCAATTTGTCAATATTAAAACGACAAATGGCGGAAATAATTTCAGTCTTCAATTCAGATTCAATGGAACTAAAACCCATCCTGCCTTAATGCCGGCGACTCTTCCGACCAGATAAAAATATCCTCTTTTTGCCGTGGCCGATCGTTGATCCTCCATTTAAAGTCGCGGAGTTTGATTTCGTTTGGCGGAATCTCATTTTCGGGATAAAGGGTGGCATCGGGTTGATCAAAATAGTAAATGTCGGTCACCTGTCTGTCAGCAACTCTGATTTCCATATTCGATGCGAAAGCTTTATTGATTCCGATCAAACCACCATTCTCCTCCCTGACAAAATAAATGGTTTCCGCATTCCCCACAACGATTATTTTATGAAGTTCATTAGCATCAAAATAGGCCGTCATATTTTTCCCTTTGATCTGGTTATAATCATTGGGTTTAAATTTGTCGGATGAAATGATGAAGGCCGAGTTGAGCATCCACATCGAGTCGATGGCCCTGTTTGAAGAAAAAAGCTTTATCAACTCAGCCGTGATCTGGTTTTCCTGTGTCCAGACTACAGGATTAAAGAACATGGTGATGGTGGAATCGGCAAACTTATAGTTGAGCGAGTCGCACATGCCCTGCAGATCAGTTCTGTAAAACTTACATTGATGATAGGCAAACAGATCGCTGGCCTTGTTGGTACTGTCGAAGGCCATATAGAGAGTATCAGCATGCAAAAACAAGCTGTCGCTTTTATCCACAAAAGTAGCCCAGGGTTTTTGGGTTGCCCAGGCATAACCGTCGTTGCGGCGGTAGTTCACATAATTTCCCTGGATGATCACATTTTGCGCAGTATCTTTCAGAAAGGCGTTTCCATGAACTGTTCCTGCACTATTTTCTTTATCATAGTAGATCGTGTCTCCGGAAAGAAATTGTTCTTTTCTCTTCACATAAGGGTTGATCATTAGCCTGGATTTGCCTGTTTTTGTCTCGTACCATCCATCTTCGGCATAGATAAACTCTTCGTCTCCAACAATAGTAGTTGGTCCCGATATATAGGCAATATCCGAAAAAGTGTCGTAAACCAATGTATCAGATTCCAGCCGGTAGCTTGGATTGATCAACACAACATCCTTGTTAAAATAGAGCATTTTCGTCTGCGTGTGATAATAGCCCATGCGGCTGGTCAGTTCATTGGTGTCGCTGACTATTTTACCATGAGTGGTGTAGTAGGCAATTTCAGTATTACGGTTATAAATCAGCCAACTTGTTGTCAGGATGGCTTTGTTGTCCACCAATTTTACATTGTCGGTAATGTTTGCAACGCGTGTGTTACCGTTGTAATCCAGTTTATCGCCATAAAGATTGAGTGTATCATTTACATGAATGTGCACATTTTTAAAAGCATTCAATTGGTTTGATTTGCTGCGTAAAACAGCACTGTCGCAGTAAAGAAGGACGCTGTCGTGCTCAAAGATAACATTCCCGGTAAAAATATTCAGGTCTTCACCAACCGACTGACTTCCAATCATCTTGTCAGCCTCGACTAACTTGATGGTTGTTTTCTTTTGTGCCATCAAAGCTTGAGGGATGTTCGCAAAAAGAATCAGAAATACAAGGATTGTGAATTTACTTTTTAAGCCCATTGATGTCAATATTTTTGATCAGTCGTCACTGCCAGAAAACATCCAGAATTTTATTTTCAACGATTTATTGCCCCCACTCTCCCGCCTTTGTCGTGATAAATTCCGGGAGTAAACCGTTAAAAATCAGTGCTCCATTAAAGGTTGGGGCAAATAATGATTTTCAACATCAATTGTTTTCAGGCAGCGACTAAGTGATGGATAACGTCAAAAACCGGTTTATCAGTCCTCAATTCTAAAATTATTTTTCCCGGTGGTAAATCACCCATGCTTCGGTATTGATTTCTCTCCTGGCCTGCGCCAGGTTGTTGTATGCCTGGTGAATGTCTGTAAAAAAACCAAAGGCAACCGCCTTCATTCCGGATTCAGGGCGGTGTATAATCAACGGATTAAGGCCTTTTTCCTTTAATTGCTGTACCATCTTTTCAGCATTTTCGATGTTATCGAACACCCCTGCTACGATATGATAGCTCCCACTTACCAGCACATCTTTCGGCGATTCTTCAGCAAGAATTGACTCAATCAGTTTTAACTGGTGAACGGGATAATCATCGCCAGGATTGAATTGAAGTGATTCGAGGTAGCTGGCGCGTGCATTTACGTAATCTTTAAAAACAAAAAGGCTGTCGGCCTTCGACAACGTCAGTTTATAGAGCCTTGCTTTATGATTGGCCGTCGATATGCTGTCCGTTTTGAGCGCCTGGCTGACGGGATAATCTGCACCGGGTCTTAGTTTTAATGCTTCATGGTAAAGCTCACCAGCCTCTTCAAACTGTCCGGAAGCAAAGCAGGCATCCGCTTTTCCGACCAATCTTTCAAATCTTGCAGCAGGACTAAAAACCTGGAAATAGACTAAAACAAGCACAGAAATAAAAACCAGGAACGCTAAAACGAAGATGAATGGCTTATTTTGTTTAATGGACATATTGATTTTAATTTCACCAAAATTTCGATAAAAGTATCAAAATAATGGCGAAGAGCAGGGTATTTGATTGCAAATCCTGTTTTTCCATCGTTTTGTGAATAATAGCTACATTTGAAGCCCGAAAAAACGAGTAATCTTACATTATGACGAAGAAATTTGATCCTCGTAAAAACTACGAATCCACTAAAAAGAAGATTGGTTACGTAACGCGCAGGGAAGCCACCCAGAAAGATTATGACCGCATTGGTTTCATGTCAGGCCTTGAAGTGCACCAGCAACTGCTCACCAGGAGGAAGTTGTTTTGTAACTGTCCCGCAGGTGTTTACCACGAAAGTGATGATTTTGACGCCGAACTGATTCGTCACATGCGTCCAACCCTGAGCGAACTGGGTGAATATGACGGCACGGCGCTGATGGAGTTCAGGACGAAAAAAGAGATTATCTACCGGGTAAAAAACGAAACCACCTGCACCTATGAAGTGGATGACACCCCACCATTCCCGCTGAACCGGGAAGCATTGGAAATTGCCATTGAGATTTCCCTTTTATCCAAACTGAATATCGTAGGTGAAGTGCACATAACACGCAAACAATACCTTGATGGGAGCATTCCAACAGGGTTTCAGCGGACAGCCATCATTGGTGTCGAAGGAGAAATTCCATTAAAGCACAAGAAAGTAAGGCTTATCCAACTGAGCATTGAAGAGGATGCCTGCCGCGAGATTTCCGATGTTGGTCATGTGCGTACCTACAAAACCGACCGGCTTGGGATGCCGCTTATCGAAACGGTGACTTACCCTGACTGTGTGAATCCGGACGAAGTGAAAGAGGCCTGTGATTATATCCGCTTTCTGAACCGCAGTACCGGGAAAGTGCGCACCGGCATAGGAGCAGGCAGGGAGGATGTCAACGTCAGTTGCCGCGGAGGATCGCGGGTGGAAATTAAGGGTGTTTCGCATACCAAATGGATTCCCGAACTCACCCACAACGAATCTTTCAGGCAATGGGCGCTGCTGGCCATCAGGGAAGAATTGAAAAAAAGAGCCATCAATCCCGGCGCCTGGCAAATCAGTCACGACTTTATCCGTTTCCATTCTTTCAATTTTAATTATCCACCATTGGTGGCTGCAAAGAGGACACAGCACAGGATCATGGCCATCAACCTGCCGGGTTTTAAGGGTATCCTGTCCCACTTTACCCAACCGGGGAAGATGTTTGCAGACGAGTTGAGCGAACGACTTAAAGTGATTGCCTGCCTGGATAAGCCAAACATGTGTCATTCAGAGGAACCCGATCCGGTCATTTCAAAAGAGGATTGGGAAAAAGTAAAAATCATGCTTGGTTCCGGTCCGGAAGATGCATTGGTCATCACCTGGGGCCCGGAAGAAGATATGAAAACGGCACTTGAAACCGTTGATGAGCGATGCAGGATGGCTTTTACGGGCGTGCCCAACGAAACCCGTAAATCCTTTAAGGATGGAACAACAATCTTTGAACGCGTGCTCCCAGGCGCCGATCGTATGTATCCCGACACCGACTCTGCACCCATCCCACTCGAAGATGAGTACATCGAAACACTCAGGAAAAGACTCCCCGAAGAGGTGATTGACCGGTACCACAAAATGCAGCAATGGGGAATTCCGGAAGATACTTACACATACATCTTCAAGAAAAACCTCTTCCCGCTTATCGAGCGTATTGTGAATGAATTACAGTTTAAGCCGGGATTTGTCGGAACTTTTTTTGGCCATAAACTCAAATTCGTCGAAGGACATCATACCCCTTCCGGAACTTTTGACTATAAAGTGATTTATGCCATCTTTAAATTTATCAAAGAAGAAAACCTTGACCCGGAGATCATCCATAAAATGATACCGGTTATTTATGAACACCCGATGATGGAGTTTGAGTCGGTGCTTACTACAATTAAGTTCAAGCGCCACACAAAGTCAGATATTTTGAACAAGATTCCTTTTCTGGCCGAAAAATTTCAGAAAATAAGGTTGTCTCATGAAAAGCAGGATGCTGCAGACTGGATTATGGGACAACTGAGGCCATCAGCAATTGGAAATGTTGCATTAAGTGAGCTGGTGGAAGAAATAAGGAAGTTGATTTGATTAAAGTTTTTTCATTTTCAAATACTTTGGTCAACTAACGCTATTTGATCATAATCAGTAAGTTGAATATAAATGTTGAAAAAAGATGATTACTTTACCAAAAATTAAAACGATCAGCAGGTTTAATCTTTTACTTGTTTTAGCCCTTTTTTCAGGGTTCGCCATTTCGGCTCAGGACTTTGTCATTCAGCGGGTTGAGCCTCCATTCTGGTGGACCGGGATGAAAAGCAATGATCTGCAATTGCTCGTTTGGGGTAAAAATATTTCCCAAACAAAACCTGAAATCACGAAAAGCGGGATCACAATCAGTCAGTTCAAAACGCTTGAAAGTCTGAATTACCTGTTTCTCGACCTCAAAATTTCCGACAATGCCTTAGCCGGATCTTACCCGATTGTTTTCAAAAACGGGAATACAAAAGTGGCTGAATACGATTTCGAGTTGAAATTGCGAGAAACTGGTTCGTCACAAAGAGAGGGTTTCAATCATGCTGATGTGATGTGCCTCATTTTCCCTGATCGTTTTGTTAACGGAAATCCCGAAAATGACAGCCACCCCGCTATGCTCGAAAAAGCCGACCGGAAAAACCCGAATGGAAGGCACGGTGGCGACCTTCAGGGAATCAAAGATAAACTGGATTACATCATCGACCTGGGCTATACATCGGTTTGGATAAACCCGGTACTCGAAAACAACCAGGAAAAATTTACTTACCACGGATATGCCATCAGCGACTTTTACCGCGTTGATCCGCGATTTGGAACCAATGAGGAATATCTTGAACTGTCCCGCCTGATGCATGAAAGAGGGTTGAAGTTGATTAAAGACATGGTGTTTAATCATTGCGGGAGCGGGCACTGGTGGATGAGCGACCTTCCATCACACGACTGGATTAACCAATTCGACAAGTTCACCAGGTCGAATTTCAGGGGGGGGACGGTCTTCGATCCTTATGCTTCGGAGTATGACCGCAATTTGTTTCAGCGGGGGTGGTTCGACAGTAATATGCCCGACCTCAACCTTGATAATCCCTATCTGTTGAACTATCTCATCCAGAACAGCATCTGGTGGATCGAATATGCCGGCCTGCAGGGAATCAGGATGGATACCTACCCCTATCCGTCAGGGAAAGCAGGAATGGCTCAATGGGCGCAAAAAGTCATGGATGAATACCCAAACTTTTCGATTGTAGGCGAAGCATGGCTGACCACGCCGGCACAGGTAGCGGTGTGGCAGCAGGGGGATAAACTGAAAACCGGCTATGAATCGGCACTGACACACGTATTCGACTTCCCGATGTACGAAGCTTTTCGGTTTGCATTTAATGAAACGCCGGGTTGGCACACCGGTTTAATGCGGTTTTACGACCTGTTTTCACAGGATTTTGTTTACCAGAACCCGCAGGATATCGTCATTTTTGCTGATAATCATGATGGCTCGCGCATTTTCAGCAAAGTCAACGAAAACCTGAATAGTTTCAAGCTGGCTATGACGTTCCTGCTCACTACACGCGGTATCCCGCAAGTGTATTATGGCACTGAAATCCTTATGACAGGGAAAGAAGAACAGGGGCATGGATTAATGCGGGGGGATTTCCCCGGTGGCTGGAATGAGGATGAAAGATCCGCGTTCACGGCCAGCGGCCGGACTGACCAGGAAAATGAAGCATTTGATCATTTGCGTACCTTGCTCAACTGGCGCAAAAACAAACCGTTAATCCACGATGGTAAGCTGATACATTTCATTCCGGAAAACAATGTTTATGTTTATTTCAGATACAACGACAATGAAACAGTCATGGTGATATTGAACAACAACGACCATGAACAACTGCTTGATAATGCACGTTTTAAAGAAATGACCGGACCATTTAACGCCGGAAAAAATATTTTGGATAACAAAGAATTTTTACTCAACAACCTCAGAGTACCTGCCAGGACCGGGCTGGTTCTCGAATTGCACTGAGATTGAAACCATCGGTCAAAATTAACTGCTGATGAACGATTTACACAGAAAACTCAATTTGCTTTTTTTAACTTTTTCAACGGCTCGGAATCCTTTGGTGTATAGCCTGCTGATCGCAGGTCTGATTTCGTTTTTTTACTCTTTCACTGCAACTGCCCAACCCAATTTCCCTGAGGATGGAGAAGTGTATAGAGATGATGTGGTACCCCGCGTGGATATTTTTATTCACCCCGACACCCTGCAATGGATTTACAACAATGTGAGCAGCAATATCGAGTGGAGGGCAAATTTTATCTTCAATAACGGCACAATAACCGACACCATCGAAGAAGTTGGATTCAGACTCAGGGGAAATACTTCAAGACAATCGGCTAAAAAGTCTTTTAAAGTTTCTTTCAATACCTACCAAAAAGGGAGAAAGTATTACGGCCTGGAAAAAATAAACCTCAACGGAGAGCACAACGATCCTTCGGTTACCCGCGCCAAGTTGTTCTGGGATCTTTGCCGGGAATTCGGAATACCTGCGCCACGCTCAAATCATGTCAGGGTTTATATCAACAACAATTATTACGGCCTTTATCTCAACGTTGAGCACATCGACGAAGAATTTGCCGGATCAAGGTTCGGTAATCAGTATGGAAATCTTTATAAATGTCTTTACCCTGCTGATTTGAAATATCTTGGAAGCAATCCGAATGCATACAAACTGCAGATGGGCGACCGCAGGGTATATGATTTGAAAACCAACACGGCTTACGACGATTACAGTGATATCGCCCATTTCATTCACGTGCTCAATAATACTCCGATTGCCAGTCTTGCCTGCGAACTTGAAAACGTTTTCAATGTGCAGGACTATCTCAGGATCATGGCGATAGATGTGTTTACCGGCGATTGGGACGGGTATATTTTCAATAAAAACAACTTTTACCTTTACCAAAATCCAGTGTCGGGCAAATTTGAATACATCCCATATGATGTGGATAATACCTTTGGAATCGACTGGTTTGGCGTGGACTGGGGAACCCGGAACATTTACCAGTGGGCGCCTTCCAACCAGCAGAATGAACCCCGGCCGCTTTATAACCGGCTGATGGAGGTGCCGCGGTACCGTGACCTCTATTCTTACTATCTCAATCAAATCATCCAGGAACTGATTGTACAGCCGGGCTATTTTGCTTATATTGAATCGATCAGGGATAAAATTTACCCCTATATTATCGACGATCCTTATTATCCCCTCGATTACGGCTTTAACGCCGGTGCGTTTCTTCAGTCGTTTGAATCAGACTGGGGCGCCCATGTGAAATACGGGATCAAGCCTTACATCACCACAAGGCTGAACTCCATACAGCAGCAGCTCGAACTTAACAGCATTTATCCCGTGATCAATTACCTGTCAGTGAATCATACCGGAGTTGGTAACCCTGTAAATTTCAAAGTAAACATCTGGGACGATCAGCCGGGATTATCCGTATTTCTGCGTTACAGGTTTAATGATTCGGGGTTTGTAACAATGCCGATGGAACCTGGTCAGGATGGGTGGTACCAGGCTACCTTAAACGGTGTCATCGGTGAAACGACACTCAGGTATCATCTCCAGGTGCAGGACGCTTCGAACAATACGCTTTTTTACCCCTGCGAAACTGTGGAGCTTTATTTTCCACCCATATATTCCTCAGGGCTGTTTATCAACGAGTTTATGGCTTCAAACCTGACAACCATCTACGATGCAAACGGTGATTTTGACGACTGGATTGAAATTTATAACGGTGGCTCAGACCCTGTCTGGCTTGGCGACAAATACCTTTCGGATAACCTGAACAACCCGGCTAAATGGCAATTTCCGGATCATGTAATTTTCCCCGGCGAATACCTGATCATCTGGGCGGATGACGATGCTGAACAAGGTCCTTTCCATACCACTTACAAGCTTTCGGCTGAAGGGGAATCCATCGGAATATTTAACAGTACAGCCGCCGGTCAGGCTCCGATTGATACCTATACCTTCGGGGCACAGCAGGACGATATTTCCTTAGGCCGCAGTCCGGATGGAAGTTCCAACTGGGTTTACTTTACTGAACCTACGCCCGGTGCAACAAACGAATTTAGCGTGGTAGTGGACAGCCTCAATCCCTCCTCCGGGTTGAAAGTTTATCCCAATCCGGTGACGGATAATGATCTGTTTTTTTCAAGGAAAGTAAGTTTTACAATCTTCCGTGTATCCGGTGAAAAGGTGCTTGAAGCCGACCAGGTATTAAAAATCGATATCAGCCGGATACCGAAAGGAGTTTATTTATTAAAAACCAATCATAACGAAACCGTTAAAATCATTGTTCTCTGAGCAGGTGAAATCATAGGAGTCGCAAACTAAAAATTACAGCAAATGTTACCATTTCAAAAAAAGTTAACCAACTCGTTTTATGCGGTACTGAGCCTTCCGGCCACCGCCATGGGATTTGCACTTTCAGTCCAGATTTCTGCATTAAGCTGGATACTCAGCACACAGTATGGACTCGATATTCATGACGTAGGGCTTGTTTGGGCTGCAGGCCCGATTGCCGGGATTATTGGGCAGGTACTTATTGGAGTGATCAGTGATAATGTATGGTTCTGGAATGGACGCCGCCGCCCGTTTATCCTGATTGGGGGGGTGCTGGCTGCATTGATGCTGCTTGCATTACCCAATATTGGTGTCATTCATGAAGGACTTGGGATTGGCGGGATTCTCGGCATTGCCATTGTAGTGGCGCTGACGCTTGACCTGGCCATTAACATCAGCTTTAACCCGACCCGTTCGATCATTGCTGATGTGACACCCGAAGGGAGAGCCCGAACCAAGGGGTACACATGGATGCAGACTGTATCCGGCACTTTCGGCGTACTTGCCTATCTCATTGGCGCCCTGCTCAATAATTACGTATTGATCTATCTTGGGGTGGTGCTGGTAGTGCTTTTCTCAGTCGTCCCGCCATTTTTTATCAAAGAGCCTAAACGACTTGGCAGATACGGCGAAGATGATGATTCACCAATAGATTTGACATCTGATCCCTCCAGGGGGATTCCATCGGTAAATAAGGCAAATGAAGCCTCACTGATCGAAATGCTCAAGACCATCCGGCCGCTTTGGGGTTTCCTGGTTTATGCCATTTACGCCATGGCGGTGCGGCTCTTCGGGATGCCAAAAGTACCGCATAACCTGTTCGAGATTTTTAGTTTGATCCTGACGGTTGGGCTGATTGCTGAATCACTGCTCAAGTCAGAAACCGGAAAATCGAAGGAGGAAGCCGGCCTGATCGGGTTTCGCAAGGTCCTTGCAGCCCATTCATTTACCTGGATAGGCATTCAGACGATGTTCATTTATCTCTATGCCTTCGTTGGCTTTCGTATCCCGGGACTTGAAGATATCGAGATGGGGCGGATCGTTTCGTGGAGTTTCTTTTCACTCAACCTGGTTGGCGCCATCATTCCGGTAACGCTCCTTGAACCTCTCGCAGCCAGGTTCGGCAGGGTAAGGGTACACGCTTCCAGCCTTGGGATTATGGCGTTTGGCTATGTCGGGATCATGCTTTTCGGCAATTCATCATTGCTGCTTTATCTGATCATGGCCATTGTGGGTATTGGATGGGCAGCTACTATCAGTCTCCCTTTTGCCATCATGTCGCAAAAGGTGCCCCAAACGCGGATGGGGCTGTATATGGGATTGTTCAACCTTTCGGTAGTGCTTCCTCAACTCGTGGCAAGTCTTGGTATCGGCGAACTGATCAGTCATGTTGATGACAAAAGTGTCACTTTTATCATTTGTGCTGCTACCGTTGCCTTCTCAGCCATAGCATGGTCGCTGGTGAAAGAGCCGAAAGAAAGTTCAGTAAAAGCCACCGGCGTCGGTGGTGCGCATTAAGCCTTTTCCAGGAAAGTCGCCGGGTGACTGGCATACCCGGAAAGTCACCCGGTGAATTGTTTCAGGCACTCACTAAACTTTCAATTTCAGTGGTATTTTGGCATGATTCACCGGGTGACTGGCAAACACGAGAAGTCACCCGGTGAATTCGCTCAAACTTCCACCGAGCGATCAATTTTAGTGACACTTTGTTATGATTCACCGGGTGACTGGACCAATTCCCGGAGTGACAGCAAAAGATTTGTAATATTGCATCCAAATTAAAAACCAACTCCATGTATTTTCAAAAAGGGTATATCTATCATATTTACAATCAAGGAAATAATCACAGGAAAGTCTTTCTTGACAGGGAAAATTATCTCTTCTTCCTCACCAAAATCAACAATTATGTTTTACCTTTTGCCGACATCTTAGCCTGGTGTCTCATGCCAAACCATTTTCACCTGATGGTACTGGTGAATGAAGTTGAGATAGAGATCAATGATGGAGACATCAAAACAAAAAGGATTGAGACCATCCAAACTAAGACTTTAATGAAAAGTCGTTCTCTTAATGATTCGTTCGCAATTATGCTAAGGTCTTATACCCGTGCTTTCAACAATATGCATGGATTTACCGGTAAGTTGTTTCGGGAGGGAACTAAATGCGAATGTGTTAATTGTCCGGATGGAGTAGCGCCGACATTTTTTGTAAATCAAGGAGTTACATTGATAAACACCAAGAATTCTGAACTGCAATATCCACAAGTTTGTTTCAATTACATCCATCAAAATCCTGTTGGGGCTCGCCTTGTAAAGCAACCTATTGACTGGGAATTCTCGTCAGCAAGAGATTTTGCCGGCCTGAGGAAAGGTAAGCTGGTAAATATTTCGTTGGCTAAGCAATACGTAGAAGTAGACTTGTAAATTTACAAT
The DNA here is from genome assembly GCA_014860585.1 of Bacteroidales bacterium. Lineage (NCBI taxonomy): Bacteria > Pseudomonadati > Bacteroidota > Bacteroidia > Bacteroidales > Bacteroidales bacterium. The sequence goes on from JACZJL010000033.1 coordinate 89,185, forward strand.
ATGCGCGGGTTACCTGGATTATTCCTGAAAGTCACCCGGTGAATTCGCTCAAAAACCCACCAACCTTTCAATTTCCGTGGCACGTTGGTTTGATTCACCGGGTGACTGGAAAACCCGAGAAGTCACCCGGTGAATTGTTTCAACCATCCACTAAGCTTGCAATTTTAGTGGCACTTTGGTTTGATTCACCGGGTGACTGGCGAACCCGAGAAGTCACCCGGTGAATTGTTTGAATCATTCACCAAGCTTGCAACTTCAGCGGTATCTTGCTTTGATTCACCGGGTGACTGGCAAACCCGAGAAGTCACCCGGTGAATTGTTTCAAGCACCCACCAACCTTTCAATTTCCGTGGCACGTTGGTTTGATTCACCGGGTGACTGGCAAACCCGAGAAGTCACCCGGTGAATTGTTTGAATCACCCACCAAGCTTGCAACTTCAGCGGCATCTTGCTTTGATTTACCGGGTGACTGGGAAACCCGGAAAGTCACCCGGTGAATTGTTTGAATCACCCACCAAGCTTGCAACTTCAGCGGCATCTTGCTTTGATTCACCGGGTGACTGGAGCAATGGGATTTTAAGTAGATTTTGCCGGGGTTTTCTAAATTTATTATTTTCGCAGTATTAATTAAAAATTAAAAACGAATGCCGGAGATTTCGAGATTCTACGGAATCATGGTTTACATGTTTTATTATGACCATCAACCACCTCATTTTCATGTTAAATATCAGGATTATGAGGCCACGATTAACATCCATGATGGCATTGTAAAAGGAGAGTTACCAAGGAGAGCATTAAGATTAATTTATGAATGGCTTGATTTGCATCATGAAGAATTGCTGTTGAACTGGAAACTACTTGAGCAAAATAAACCGTTATTCAAAATAGAACCATTAAAATAATATTACCATGTTAACTATAAAGGTAACCCATGCGAAATACGTTGAACATTTCATTCTTGAATTGTGGTTTAATGATGGGGTATCAAAGCGGATCAATTTTGAACCTTTGTTAGAAGGAGAAATTTTTGAACCAGTAAAGGATTTGGCTTACTTTAAAAAGTTCAGGCTAAACCCATTTACAATAGAATGGGAGAATGGAGCAGACTTTGCACCGGAATTCCTCCACGATTACAATCCCTCTCAAAAAGAATCAGCATTCGCAGAGCGTCAGCAGGCCTGATACTTATAGCAACCCGAGAAGTTGAAGTCACCCGGTGAATTCGCTCAGATATCCACCAGGATTGCAATTTCCGTGGCACGGTGTTATGATTCACCGGGTGACTGGCGCAGAGCTATTTTGATTCACCGGTTGACTATGAATTTATTGCAGGGGCAACAAAAAATCACACGAAATGGGGTAATGGTCGGAAAAACTGACTTTGTGGGTCTGGTAACCTTGTGCACGGAGTTGGTCGCTGTGCAGGATGTAATCGATTCGGATGAAGGGGATATTTCCTGCATAGGTGGAGCCAAATCCTGTACCTGACTCAATAAAGGCATCGTTTAAACCTGACGATATCTGGTGGTAAACGTATGAGACCGGGGTGTCGTTAAAGTCGCCTGAAACAATGACCGGATATGGGGATTGGGCGATATGCTCTTTTGCAATGCGGGCCTGCTCAGCACGTTTGACAAAGGCATTATGAAATTTCCCGAGTATGATGCGCGAGTTGGAAGAGGTGGGGTGCATCCCGGGGTCGATGAACTCTGTGACGAACTTATAATCTGCATTGGAAAGACGGATGGACTCAAAATGGAAATTAAAGACCCTGACCGTGTCGCGGTTTACGACGATATCGGTAAACATTCCTGAGTTGGAGGTAGAGTTTCCAAAACGGATCGAACCACGGTTCACTATGGGAAACCGGCTGAAGGTAGCCAGGCCGTAATGCTTGTTTGTCCCCACAACTTTTATGTAATCTGTGTGATAATGACTGGTCTTCTGCGATTCCAGAAAAGGGCCTATGGTCGGAAAATAGGTTTCACTGCCATGGAAAAATTCCTGGAAGTTAACAATATCAGGACTTTCGGTAGTAATGAAATTGAAAATATTATTACGGGTAAAGTAATCTTGTCCCGGCATCCATTTGAACTGGTCAAAAAGGCGAACGTTATAGGAAAGGAATTTGATGTTACCCGCCTGGTTTTCATCAGGAGCCTTAGTGTTTAGTCCAACATTGACTTTCATTACGTTCCAACCCAGCGCCAGCGAAATCAGCGAAAACAGGAAATAGTATTTTAACCGGACAAGCCAGAAGGTCATGAATAGGAGGTTTATTACAAAAAGCAGGGGGTAAACGAGTCCAAGCATTGCCGGCGCAAAAAACCTGTCGGGGCTGATGCTGGGCGCCAGGTAGGTTAATAAAAGCAGGAAAATGAAGAGGAGGTTGACCAGAAGGATCAGCATTTTTACACCCAGCCTGAATATCCAGAACCCTGATTTGGTCATCAGTTGTTGTTTTTGTTACTCGATTGGAAGAGCAGGGCTTTTTCTTCTTTTGTCAGGCTGCTGTAACCCGAGCGTGATATCTTTTCAAGGATTTTATCTATCCGCTCCTGTTGCTCTTTTTTGCGGGCGTTGAACTCGTCATCTGTAAGCGGTCGCCCCCTGAAAGGTTGCTCAGAGGTTTTTTGCTTAACAAACATATTTTTCAGCCATTTACCATTGAGAACAGGGAAGTTGATTGTGAGGTCGCTGCCATTTTTCAGTATAAAAATATACAAGAAACCCCAGAATGCACCTCCCAGGTGTGCGATATGCCCGCCTGCATTGCCTTTTGGAATACTCAGAACATCGACAAGGATGATAATCAATGCAAGGTATTTCAGTTTTACCCTGCCAAACAGGAAGAGCATGATGGAATATTCCGGAACGTAGGTGGCTACGGCAATGAGGATAGCCAGCACCGAGGCTGAGGCGCCCAGTGCAATGGAATAATTCACGCTTTGACTAAATACCGGAAACAGGTTGAATGCTGCAATATAGAAGAAAGCACCGGTGAGTCCACCGAGAATATAAACACTCAGTAATTTACGTTTGTCAAGATACTCCAGGAAAATTCTGCCTCCAAAATAAAGTACCATCATATTAAAAAGAACATGGAAAAAACTTTCGTGGAGGAACATGTAGGTGATAAGTGTCCATGGGCGCCGGATCAATTGTTCAATGCCTGCCGGAACCGATAGATAGTAAGAGATCCATGAGACTTCGCCGCCGGCTATTTCAGGATTATTGACCTTGAAAAGCCAAAAAATCACCCTGAACAGGTTGACCAGCACGAAAATAATTACATTAATTTTTATCAGGCTGGCAAGCAGTGACTTACGCCCGAAAAAGGCTTTGATGTCGTCGAGTGGGTTTTGATAGGGATACATGATCAGTACACGCGTTTATGTTTCCAGTATTTGATCAGTAAAAAACCGAAAATCATCCCGCCAAGGTGGGCAAAATGGGCAACGTTGCTCTGTGATTGGGTGAAACCCAGGTACAATTCGAGCAGTCCGTAGAAGATCACGAAATATTTGGCTTTGATGGGAAAAAGGAAGTAGATATAGAGCCGGACATTGGGGAATAGCATCCCGAAAGCGAGCAGAATACCGAATACAGCCCCTGATGCGCCAATCACGTTTGGACGGTTGAGCATATACTGTTTGTAATCAATCACAAAACCACGCGCACTTTCAATTAAGGCCTGGCTTTCGGGGTTGGAAGCAAGTTGCCGGGTTACTTTAATAAATTCGTTGTACTTTATGTACATCTCCCCGGCATAGGGTGAAATCTGCCCCTGGATTGTTGCCCTGAACTCCATGAGTCCGATCGTGGAAGGATCGTTGATCAATCCGTCAAGATAGGTAATCAGCGGGTTGAATTCAAAGTAAAAGATCGCGTAATGGACAAGTGCCGCCCCTATTCCCGTGATGAGATAATAAATCAGGAAGCGCTTCGAGCCCCAGATGTTCTCGAGCATATATCCAAACATCCATAGTGCGAACATGTTGAAAAGGATGTGTGAGACCCCGCCATGAAGGAACATGTACGTAATAAACTGGTAAGGAGCGAAAGCCGGTGAGCCGGGGTAGCGCAATCCCAGTTGTGCGGTAATGTCAATTCCGAAGGCCTGCTGAAAAGCAATGGTCGCAAGGAAGAACAACCCGTTAAGTATCAACAGGTTCTTGACTACGGGTGGAAGATAGGTAAATCCCTGAGGGCTATATTGCTGGTAACTCATTAATATTTAATTTGTTGTTCAAACTTAATAATGTCAGTTTTGTTCATTTTGCCGGGTGCTGTTGCGGTCGAAAACCTCGCCTATGTTGATCATCTTTACGATGGGACCACCATCAATGGATACTTCAGGAACTTTGCAGGCAAACAACTCCTCGGTCAACATTTTCATCTCAGCCTGCTGCAGACTTTTACCGGTTTTGAGTGAGAGGTTTTTGGCCATCGAGCGGGCTAAATTAACCCTTTTGTCCGAACCCAACTCGATGAGGTTATTTTTATAGTGTTCGATGATGCTGTCGATGGTTTCGGCAACGTTAATGATTTTTTCCCCTGCAGGGGTACCCTCGATGATAAACTGGAAAGGTTTTTTTGTGTCTGGTTTGATGTTAAAACCAAGCAGGTTGAGGTCATCCATTATCTCATTCATCAACTCGGCATCGGCGGGAGAAAGCGGAAGACGAATACCAAAAAGTTCCTGCTGGGTAAGCGCTACGCGTTTCGACAGCAGTTCAAGGTAGCGCTCAAAAAGAATGCGCTCGTGGGCTCTTTGCTGGTCCATCACCATCAACCCTGATTTGACCTGGGTGATGATAAACCTGCGGTGTAGCTGCAGGAAAACCCCTTCGGAAATTGTTTCTGTCGTCTGATGCAATTCATCATCGATCAACTTTCCGGCGAATTGTGCCTCCTTACCGGGTGCGGTTGCGGGTCTGTAACTTTTTTCCGGGTAAAGTTTCTGCCAGTTATCCTGGTTGCTTTGCTGGCGTGGGGTTACCGCTGTTTTATTTGACTCAAAGGGGTTATAATCCGGGTTGATCTTTATCGTGGGTGGCTTTGCGAGGGCATCCTGTGATGGCGTTTTAAAATCGAATAAGGATTCAACGTCAAAGTCGATGGCGGGGGTAATGCTGAATTTCCCCAAAGCGGCCTTCACTGCTGAGCGGATGACCGAATACACCATCTTCTCATCCTCAAACTTGATTTCAGTCTTAGTCGGGTGGATGTTGATGTCGATATTTGATGGGTCAATCTCGATAAATAAAAAATATGAAGGATACGATTTCTCAGGAAGGAGTTCATCAAAAGCACTTTCGACAGCATGATTCAGGTAAGCATGGCGGATAAATCTTTTATTTACAAAGAAATACTGTTCGCCGCGCTGCTTTCTTGCAAATTCAGGTTTCCCGACAAATCCCGCAACAGATATAAAACTCAGTTGCTGCTCAACCGGAACCAGCCGTTGATTGTAACCCGGACTAAAAATGTTCACAACCCGCTGTTTGAGCGTAGAGGATTTGAGTTGAAAAACCGGCTTGCGATCATTGTAAAGGTTGAAACTCAATTCCGGGTGTGCAAGCGCTACGCGCTGGAACTCCTCGATGATGTTCCTCATTTCCACCGCATCCGATTTGAGGAACTTCCTGCGTGCCGGAACATTGAAAAAGAGATTTTTGATCATGAGGGTGGTACCTGCAGGACATTGGCAAAACTCCTGCGATTTCACCTCCGATGCTTCGATGATGACGTGTGACCCGAGTTCCTGTTCCACCTTTCGCGTTCTCATCTCAACCTGAGCAATGGCGGCGATGGAGGCCAGCGCTTCACCACGAAAGCCCATCGTACGGATCGAAAAAAGGTCGTTGACCGAGCTGATCTTGGAGGTGGCATGACGCTCGAACGAAAGCCTGGCATCGGTTTCGGACATGCCACATCCGTTGTCGGTGATCTGGATAAGCGTCTTACCGGCATCTTTAATCACCAGTTCAATCTTGTCGGCGCCGCTGTCGATGGCGTTTTCGAGGATTTCTTTCACAGCCGATGCCGGCCGCTGGATCACCTCGCCGGCAGCAATCTGGTTGGCTACAGAATCGGGTAAAAGATGGATAATGTCCGACATGGTTAGAAGACTTTACGGCGGTTTGATGATCAGGTAAAAAACACAAAATAAGCCAGCAATGCAGCAATGGCAAGGAAAACAAGCAGATTAATCCCTCTCGATTTGCTCCGGTTTGCACGGTCGGCCCGGCGCCAGCGGCGGTCAATCTCCCTGCGGATACTTTCGCCGCCATCGCTTCCGCCTTCCTGTATCCTTTTTCGCCGTTCCTCCTGACGCTCTTTCTCTTCATTGTAATAGCGCGGCTTGTAGTTAAACTGTTTTGGGGTGCCTGTTTTAAAAAATCCGATTTGCATAGTGCAATGTTTGATTAGGTTTGCAAAAGTACTATAATTGTATCTTTGCCCTCGAAAATTGAAAGGAAAAGCTATGACATCAGAACCCGATATCAGCAAATTAATTGTAGTGGGAGACCGTGTGCTGATTAAACCAAAAGTGCAGACAAACAAGACCAACAGCGGGTTGTACCTGCCACCTGGCTATAAAGAAAAAGAGGAAGTGCAAACGGGTTATATCGTTAAATCCGGCCCCGGTTATCCCATACCTTCTGCTTCGGACGATCCGGATGAGCCCTGGAAACCTCCGGTTGACAAAACCCGCTACATCCCTTTGCAGGCCAGAGAAGGCGACCTGGCTATTTTTATGCAGAAGGGGGCTGTTGAGATCATGTTTCATGGAGAAAAATATTTTATTGTCCCACAGCATTCCATTCTGCTCCTTGAGCGCGACGAGGATTTGTATGATTAGGGAAAGTTTATTTCATTCAACCGCCAGATCCCATAAATTCGACAAACTAACTACTTCACCATGCGAAAGGATTTCCTTGTTAATTGCTGCTTTTTTCCCACCATATTGATTTTCCTGCTGGTTTTCCTTTCCTGTCAACTGAGGAATACAGATCAGAAGGAAGCCCGGTATGGGTTATCTGCTTACAGTCCCCAGACAGCCACCGGCTTTCGCATTTATGAGGCAGAAGGGTTCAGGGTAATGGACATAACAAGTGCTGACGTTGTTTTGGAAAAGTTCATTCTGGTTGACCGGAATGAACCGCTTACCCATGATTTCCCTGAAGATGGTCTTGTAATTTCAATCCCGGTTGAAAGCATGGTTTGTCTTTCGGCGACGCACATTGCTTATGCTGATGCACTTGGTTTAATGGACAAAATTTCCGGTGTTGCCAGCGCCGATTATGTAGTTTCCGCGAAGTTTAACGAGTTGCTGAAAGAGGGGAAAATCAGGGAGATCGGGATCGCTGATCATTTTAAAGTGGAACAGCTTATTCAACTTTCACCCGAAATTATTTTGGCAACTGCTCAGCAGGGGCAGGGCTACGAAAATCTGAAAAATGCCGGCCTGACAATGGTTCCGTTGGCCGAGCATCTCGAAAACCACCCGCTTGGAAGGGCGGAATGGATTAAATGCCTTGGGGTGTTGTTCGGGAAGGAAAAAGAAGCCATGCTCATTTTCGATTCGATCAGCAGGGAGTACAACAGGTTGAAAATGTTGACTCTGGATGTGGTAAATCGTCCTGTTGTGCTTTCGGGTAAGCAATATGGCGGTTTTTGGAATCTTCCCGGAGGGAAAAGCTATTTTGCACAGATGATTGATGATGCTGGAGCTACCTACATTTGGGCCGATAATAATGACTCAGGCAGCCTGATGCTCGACTTTGAAGTGGTTTACGATCGGGGTATGGATGCTGATTTCTGGCGGTTTCTGGTCTGGTCACGCGATGGTTTTTCGATTGAGCGTTTGATTGATGAGGATGCCCGTTATGCCGGTTTGAAAGCTTTTAAGGAGAAGAAAATACTAACCTGCAACACATTTGAGAAGCCCTATTTTCAAAGGGGGTTGTTAGAACCGCACGTTATCCTGGCCGATTATATTTCCATTTTTCATCCTGAACTTCTACCTGATCATCAACCTGTTTACTATGAATTGTTAAAGTGATTCCTTCACCACCAACATATCACACGGCGAAAAGCATCAGTATGATCACGATCATGCTGATTGTCCTTGTTCTGGTATTCTTCATCCTGAATTTGCTGATGGGTTCGGTCTATATTCCTGTTTCAGCAATCATCGGTATTTTAACAGGAAGCATTACCGAAAGCCCGTCCTGGATGGCCATCATACTTCAAACCCGCCTTCCGATGGCACTGACAGCCTTATTTGCCGGATCTGCTCTGGGTGTAAGCGGTTTGATGATGCAAACGTTGTTTCGCAATCCTTTGGCCGGACCATCAGTGCTTGGAGTAAGTGCCGGCGCCAGTCTTGGCGTAGCCGTCGTCATGATGTTCATTGCTATTCCCGGGGGATCGCTGGTCGCGGTGAGCCAGATTACGGGAAATTTCCCGGTAGTAATTGCAGCATTTGCCGGCGCTTTTAGCGTTTTGCTGTTCATCGGCGTCCTCGCAGCCAGGTTTCGGAGCAATACAGTAATCCTCATCATGGGAATCATGATTGCCTATGCAGTCAGCTCTGTGGTTGGGATTTTGCAATTTTATAGTCTGAAAGAAGATTTGCAGGCATTCGTAATCTGGGGTTTGGGAAGTTTTGGAAATGTTTCCATACAACAAATGAGTTACTTTATTCCATTGATTCTTGTAGGTTTGGCGCTTTCATCAGCTATGATCAAACCCCTCAACCTGTTGCTGTTGGGCGAATCTTATGCTAAAAATCTTGGTTTAAAAACACGCTCTTCACGTACCGGAATCATAGTTTTTACCGGCCTGCTTACAGCAACAGTGACAGCCTATTGCGGGCCAATTGCTTTTCTTGGGCTGGCTGTTCCACATCTGACCCGAAACCTTTATCAATCCTCCGACCACCGTATAATCTTGCCGGGTACAATTCTCACCGGCGCTTTGCTGGCACTGGTCTGCAACATCATCGCCAGGTTGCCGGGTTTCGACAGCGCTTTACCGATCAACGCCATCACATCGCTCATTGGCGCCCCGGTGGTTATTTGGCTGATTATTAAACGAAATGATTTTAAATCAATAACATAGATAGAGGAAGGAATCATGCAGTCTCCACTCAAAGCAGAAAATCTATCTATTGGCTATCAAGCCGGTAAAAGCAGGGATATTATCCTACACAAAGGGATAAACATTGAATTGTATGCCGGGGAGATCACTTGTTTGCTGGGACCAAACGGTTCAGGCAAATCCACGCTGATCAGGACACTGTGCGGGTTGCAAAAACCTTTGGCAGGTTTTGTAACAATTCATGATAAACATGTTGAGAAAACACCACCGGCAGAGCTGTCGCGATTGGTAAGTATTGTTTTGACCGGGCAACCCGAGATCAGCAACACGAGTGTGTTTTCGGTGGTTGCCTATGGCCGGTCGCCTTACACCGGGTTTTTCGGAGCATTGGATGGAAATGATTGGGAAGTTGTTGAAAAGGCGCTGCAAAGTACAGGTATTGAGCATCTTCGCGACCGAAAATTCGAAACGCTGAGCGACGGAGAGAAGCAAAAGGTGTTGATTGCCAAATCGCTGGCGCAGGAAACGCCGATCATTCTGCTGGATGAACCCACGGCATTTCTCGATTTTCCGGGTAAGGTCGAAATCATGCAACTGCTGCGAAATGCAGCCTGGAAGCAGGATAAGGCTATTTTACTTTCCACTCACGACATCAATTTGGCTATCCAGTTTGCGGACAGGATGTGGCTGATGGGACGCGACAAACCGATCATGACCGGCGTGCCGGAGGATTTGGCACTGAGCGGAGCAATCGCTGATTTTTTCGACAAAGAAAAAATAAAATTCGAGCCTGCCACCGGAAACTTTATCTTTGAAACCGGGTTTAAAGGAAAAGTAGAGTTAATGGGAGAAGGATTGGGTTTTGAGTGGCTCTCTAAAGCATTGAAACGCAAAGGTTTTCAGATGGTGAATGAAATTCATACCGAAGATTGCATTGCAGGAATTACCGTTGAACGTCATTCATTTGCACTTAATATCTCTGGTAAAATACTAAAGTTTAATTCAATCGGAGAGGTAATCTCCGAGATAAATAAAATCAATAATTGAACATGAGAAAACTAACGAATCTAATTGTAATTCTAAGTATTATGAATGTTATAGCCTGCAATCCTAAAGAGAAGGTTGATCTGATTGTCACCAACGCAACCATTTACACAGTGGATGAAAACTTCAGCATGGCCGAAGCCATGGCCGTAAATCATGGAAAAATAGTTGCCGTTGGCTCAGAGAATGATATGCTTAAGAAGTATGTTGCGGACCAGGTATTGGATTTGGGAGGGAAAGCGGTTTATCCCGGTTTTATTGATGCACACTGTCACTTTTACGGCTATGGATTGGGTTTGCTTAAACGTGCTGACCTGATGGAGACACAATCCTTTGATGAAATCCTTGAGATCATGAAGGCACATCATGAGAAATTTCCATCGGCCTACTGGATTGAAGGGCGGGGCTGGGATCAGAACGACTGGCCGGAGAAGACTTTTCCTGTGAATGACAAACTCAATGAATTATTTCCCGAAAATCCGGTGATCCTCATCCGTGTTGATGGCCATGCCGCCATTGTTAACCAAAAAGCCTTAGAACTGTCCGGGATCGACGGCAATACAAAAATTGACGGCGGCGAAGTGATCCTGAATAACGGCAAACCCACCGGTGTATTGATTGACAATGCCATTGAACTGGTGACAAAATCAATTCCGTCGCCTGATGCAGGCCAGATGGCAGAAGCGCTGACGGCAGCACAGCAGAACTGCTTTGCTGCCGGCCTCACCGGAGTGCATGACATGGGGCTGAACAATCGTGAAATTGAGGTGATAGATTCTCTGCATCAATCCGGTGAACTGAAAATGAGGATGTATGTGGTGCTAACTCCGGTAGAAGAGACGCTGGAAGCTTTTTTTGCAAAAGGAAAAACGAAAAACGACCTGCTGAATATCAGGGCGATAAAATTGTATGCTGATGGCGCCCTGGGTTCGCGGGGGGCAAAACTTATCACCGATTACAGCGACGATCCGGGAAATTCCGGATTGCTGTTGCGCTCACCGGAATCGCTTTTAGAGCTTTGCCGCAAAGCTTATGATAATGGTTTCCAGGTGTGTACACACGCCATCGGAGATTCGGCCAACCGGCTGATGTTGCAGGTATATGGTGAAGTACTTCAAGGTGAAAATGACCTGCGCTGGCGGATCGAGCATTCCCAGATCGTTACGATGGAAGATTTTGATTTGTTTGGAAAATTCAGTGTTGTTCCTTCTGTTCAGCCCACACACGCCACATCCGATATGTATTGGGCCGGCGACAGGGTAGGAGCAGAGCGGATGAAAGGCGCCTATGCCTACAACGACCTGCTGCGGCAAAACGGATGGCTGCCGCTGGGCACCGATTTTCCGATTGAAGGGATCAACCCCATTCACACCTTCTATGCTGCCGTTATCCGCAAAGATTTGAAAGGATGGCCGGAGAGCGGTTTCCAAATGGAAAATGCCTTAAAAAGGGAGGATGCCCTGAAGGGCATGACCATCTGGGCTGCAAAAGCTGCATTTGAAGAAAATGAGAAAGGGAGCCTCGAACCCGGAAAATTTGCCGATTTTATATTTCTGGACAGAGATATCATGCAAATTCCCGGTGATCAGATCCCATCAGCAAAAGTGTTGAAGACCTTTGTTGGGGGAGTGGAGGTGTTTGAGGCACCTAATTAAATCCTAAAAAAATATTCGATCATGGTTTTCATAATATTTTCCTGTGGCTGATAAATTCCAAAATAAATATCGGGTTCCTTCCGCACGTGCCCAATGGTGGGATTATTCCGCCATTGGTTTGTATTTCATTACGATTTGCATAAAGAATCGGGAAAATATTTTAGGAAATGTCAATAACGGGCAGGTGTTTTTATCCGATATTGGTGAAATCGTTAATGAAGAATTTGAGAAATCATTCAAAATCCGTAACGAATTGTTTTGTGAAATTTACGTGATCATGCCGAATCACATTCATGCCATTTTACGTATTGAAAATGATGAAACGCAACGGACGGTAGAGACACACGGCCGCGTAGAGACGCACGGCCGTGCGTCTCTACGGCAATACGGCGTCGCCTACCGTGTACCAAAATCAATTTCATCATTTGTGGCGGGGTTTAAATCGGTGGCCACATCGCGCATCAATCAATTGCGCAATTCACCGGGGAAAACGGTTTGGCAACCTCGTTTTCATGACCGGATTATCCGTGATCACGATGCATTTCTTACAATACATAAATATATTCTCAACAATCCATCAAAATGGCACGAGGATACATTCTTTAATCCTGAGCAATAAAAATATCTATACAAAACTACCTATGATCCTCAACTATATCTGGATAGCCTTTTTCCTGATTGCCTTTGTGGTGGCGCTGGTGAAATTGATTTTGTTTGGCGATGTGAATGTTTTTCCCGAGATTATGGGAAGCACTTTCGAGATGGCCAAACTGGGATTTGAGATTTCGCTGGGATTAACGGGTGTAATGACCTTGTGGCTTGGGTTGATGAAGGTCGGAGAAAACGGTGGAGTGATCAGGGTGATGGCAAAAGTGGTGGGACCGCTGTTCAGGAAGCTGTTTCCTGAAATACCGAAAGACCACACAGTGACCGGTTCTATTATGATGAACCTGGCTGCCAATATGCTCGGACTTGATAATGCCGCCACTCCGCTTGGCCTCAAAGCCATGACACAGTTGCAGGAACTAAATAAGCAGAAAGATACCGCCAGCAACCCGATGATCATGTTCCTGGTGCTGAATACTTCCGGATTAACCCTCATCCCCATCAGCATCATGGTTTACCGTGCGCAACTGGGAGCCGCCGACCCGTCCGACATCTTTCTGCCTATTCTTTTAGCTACATTTTTCTCCACCATGGCGGGCATCATTTCAGTTGCAATTATGCAGCGAATTAACCTGCTCAACAAAATTGTACTGGCGTACCTTGGTGGCTTTACTATACTTGTTTCCCTGATTATCTGGTATTTCACCATTATCCCGCATGAAAAGATCAGCGTGGTATCGTCGGTGGCCAGCAATGTGATTCTGTTCTCGATCATCATCTCATTTATCGGCCTGGCGCTGGTGCGCAGGGTGAATGTGTATGAATCCTTTATTGACGGAGCCAGGGAAGGATTTACAATTGCCATAAAAATTATTCCCTACCTCATTGCCATCCTTGTGGCCATCGGTGTTTTCAGGGCTTCAGGCGCAATGGATTTTATGATTGACGGCATTGGATGGACAGTTACACGGTTAGGTATAAACAGCGATTTTGTGCCTGCTTTACCCACCGCACTTATGAAACCGCTGAGCGGCGCCGGCGCAAGGGGAATGATGGTGGATGCCATGAATACTTTCGGCGCTGACTCTTTTGTAGGACGGCTGGCAGCAACCTTCCAGGGTTCTACTGACACTACTTTTTATATCCTTGCCGTTTACTTCGGCTCAGTGTCCATCCGAAAAACCCGCTATGCTGTTACCTGCGGGCTGATTGCAGATTTTGCGGGGATTACAGCTGCCATATTTATTGCATACCTCTTCTTTCATTAACTTTATCCCAGTTGCTGCATTTTTGCCATATCAGCGATTAAACGATCTGATTGATACTTAATTGATTGAAAAACATTAGTTTAAATTCATTTTAAATTGAGGCCAAAAAGCAAAATTTGTAACATATGTTATATTTTTGCTCTTTGTTTTGAAATGAAAATTTTGATGGCATGGTTGAATGCACAGGAATTTACAATTTTCATAAAAAAATCAGGATGTTGAATATCATCTATTTACAAAATAATAAACTGCGCTTTCATGGATAATGTAATTGTTTATGCAGTGATCTCATTGAGTGCGATCGGGGTGACTGCAGCGGTAGTACTTTACTTTGTGGCTCAGAAGTTTAAGGTAATCGAAGATCCCCGGATTGATGACGTTGAAGCTGCTTTACCCGGCGCCAATTGTGGTGGATGTGGTTTTGCCGGTTGCCGGGCTTTTGCCGAAGGAATTGTCAAAGCCGGAACTCTGGAAGGGCTCAACTGCCCTGTTGGAGGAAACACAACGATGGCTGAAATTGCAAAGGTTCTGGGTATTGAAGCAGAGGAAAAAGATCCGTTGATTGCCGTGCTCAGGTGCAACGGCTCCTGCGAAAATGCCCCACAAAAGATGAAGTACGATGGACCTGCTACCTGCGCATTTGCCCACAACCTGTATTCAGGGGAAAGTGGCTGCCCGTTTGGCTGTCTTGGATTGGGCGATTGTGTGGTTTCATGCAAGTTCGATGCACTTTACATGGACGAAAAAACAGGGCTTCCGGTGGTGGTTGAAGATAAATGTGTGGCCTGCGGCGCCTGCGTAAAAGCCTGCCCGAGAGGAATCTTTGAACTTCGGCTGAAAGGGAAAAAAGACCGGCGTATCTATGTGTGCTGTATCAATGAGGAAAAAGGGGCGCCGGCAAAGAAAAACTGTGAAGTGGCCTGTATTGGCTGTGGGAAATGTGTGAAAGTATGCGCATTTGATGCCATCACGCTTGAGAATAACCTCGCTTACATTGATGACGAAAAATGTAAACTCTGCCGTAAGTGCGCCCCTGAGTGTCCTACCAATGCCATTCACGAGTTGAATTTTCCTCCACGAAAACCAAAAGCGGAAGTGACAGCAGAAGCTCCAAAAGAACCTGCTCCGGCTGAAACTAAATCATAATCTGAAATATTGTCACGATCTCAACACAGACGAAAATGATAGTAAAAACATTTAAACTTGGAGGCGTACATCCACCGGAAAACAAAATCTCATCCGGTGCTGCCATCCAGCCGCTGCCTATGCCGGGAAGAGTTTTCGTACCCGTTACCCAACACCTGGGGGCGCCGGCAAAAGCGGTTGTAAATCGCGGTGATGAAGTTAAAACAGGGCAATTGTTAGCCAAAAGCTCCGGTTTTATTTCTGCCAACATCCATTCACCGGCTACGGGTAAAGTGTTCAGGATTGATGAAGTGATTGATCAGTCGGGATACAAAAGAATGGCCATCATCATCGATACTGCAGCAGATATATGGGACGAAGGTATCGACATTTCCCCGGATATCAGCAGGGAAATATTACTGACAAAAGAAGAGATTATCGGGCGGATCAATGATAGGGGTGTGGTAGGACTGGGCGGGGCAACTTTCCCGACACACATCAAAATGATGGTTCCGGACGGAAAATATGCAGAGTACCTGATCATCAACGGCGTGGAGTGCGAGCCTTACCTTACTTCCGACCACCGGCTGATGCTTGAAAAAGGGGAAGAGATGCTCATCGGCACTTCCATCCTGATGAAGGCGCTTGGGGTGAAGAAAGCCATCGTAGGCATCGAAAACAATAAACCCGACGCCATTGAGCACATGACCCGGCTGGCCGAAAAATTCCAGGGAATCACAGTTCATGCGCTCAAAGTGAAGTACCCGCAAGGTGGTGAAAAGCAGTTGATCAAGGCACTGACCGGACGGGAAGTTCCCTCAGGAAAGCTTCCGATCGAGACCGGTTGCGTGGTGGATAATGTAGGAACTGCCTTTGCTGTTTATGAAGCCGTGCAAAAGAATAAACCGTTAATCGAGCGGGTGGTGACATTGACCGGGAAAGCTGTAAAACAGCCATCCAACTTTCTGGTGCGGGTTGGGACTCCCATACAGCACCTGATTGACCACGCCGGTGGATTACCAGAAAATACCGGTAAATTGGTTGGTGGAGGACCCATGATGGGAAAAGCGCTGGTTTCGCCGGAAGCACCAATTGTAAAAGGTTCGTCAGGTATCTTGCTGATGCCCGCCGAAGAGGCGAAGCGCGTTCCAGTGAAAAATTGTATCCGTTGCGCCAGGTGCATCTCAGCCTGCCCGATGGGGTTGGAGCCTTACCTCCTTGCCCAGCAAACTGTTCATGAAATGTGGGACAATGCCGAAAGTGACCGCATCATGGACTGCATAGAGTGCGGTTCCTGTCATTACACCTGTCCTTCGGGGCGCCCATTGCTCGATTACATCAGGCTTGGAAAAGCCAGAGTAGGTAAAATCATCAGAACCAGAGGAAAACAATAAGCTATGAATAATTTACTTACCATTTCGGGTTCACCGCATGTGCATACCGATGAATCCATCAAAAAAATCATGTTCAGCGTGGTATTTGCCATGGTACCGGCGATGCTCGTTTCGCTTTACTTTTTCGGATTTGATGCCCTGAGAGTGATTGCGATATCCGTGATTGCCTGCGTTGTGGTTGAATATTTGATTCAAAAGTACCTGATCAAGGGCGACCTGACCGTAAATGACGGATCAGCCATCGTGACCGGGGTGTTGCTTGCATTTAATGTTCCTGCCAGCCTGCCCACATGGATTATCATCGTTGGTGCAATCGTATCCATCGGGATTGCTAAAATGGCTTTTGGCGGAATAGGGAAAAACCCGTTTAACCCGGCACTGGTTGGTCGTGTGTTTCTGCTGATCTCGTTCCCTGCACAGATGACCTCGTGGCCGCTGCCTAAACCACTGTTTGCAAAAACCATCACCGATTCGATCACCGGCGCCACACCCCTCGGTTTGTTGAAAGAAGGGCAAATGGCGGGCAAAACCATCGAGCAGATCATGTCAGATCCCAATATGCCCGATTACATCCAGCGCATGATCGGATTTCAGACCGGCTCGCTCGGTGAGATGTCTGCGATCGCGCTGCTTATTGGTGCGCTTTTCATGTTTTTCCGCAAAGTGATCACCTGGCATATTCCAATCTCTTACCTTTTATCCTCGTTCATTTTTGCAGGAATATTCTGGATGATCGACCCGACGCATTATGCCGATCCCTTCTTTCACCTGATCACGGGGGGATTGATGCTTGGTATTTTCTATATGGCCACCGACATGGTAAGTTCGCCCATGGCGCCCAAAGGACAGATCGTGTTTGGCATTGGGTGCGGCCTGCTTACCATGATGATAAGGCTCTGGGGTGCTTACCCGGAAGGCGTTTCTTTCGCCATCCTGATTATGAATGCATTTGCACCAATTATTAATAAGGCTTTCAAACCACAACGGTTTGGGGTGTAAGCCAAAGAGTTGAATTTTAAACGACATCGAAACAATAGCTTGATATGGCAAAGTTAGAATCAACATTTTTAAATATGTTTTTGACGCTGTTCATCGTCACGGCACTTTCTTCACTTGCAGCCAGCGTCGTTTACAACATGACCAAAGGGCCCATTGCCGAAGTGGCCCGCCAGAAACAACAAAAGGCCATCGAACAGGTGCTGCCCGGCTTTACCGACCTGAAGAGATTTTCGGTGATGCCGGCCAATGGGCAGGATTCGCTGGTTTTCTTTGAAGGAACCAATGATGGCGAGGTCGTTGGCGTGGCGGTGAATACTTACACCAACCTGGGCTACAGCGGACTGATCAAACTGATGGTGGGGTTCAAACCCGATGGCACTATTGTAAACTACGAAGTGCTCGACCATAAAGAGACCCCCGGACTGGGAAGTAAAATCGCTGAAGGTTTCAAAACTCAGTTTAACGGGACAAACCCGTCGCAAACTACCCTCAAAGTAAAAAAAGACGGTGGAGAAATTGATGCCATCACCGCAGCCACAATCAGTTCGCGTGCAGTGTGTGATGCATTGCAGCGGGCCTCTGCTGCTTACGAGGAAGTGAAAAAACAACAAAACGATTAGGAGGAACATGCTATGGATCAAATGAAAAATTTTACCAAAGGCTTTTTCAAAGAAAACCCGGTATTTGTGATGCTGCTTGGCATGTGTCCGACATTGGCTGTTTCAAATTCTGCCATTAACGGGCTGGGGATGGGACTGGCCACAACTTTCGTACTGGTGATGTCCAATATTGTGATTTCACTGATTAAAAATCTTGTCCCGAACAAGGTGAGGATTCCCATTTTCATCGTCGTTATCGCTTCTTTTGTAACTATTGTTGACCTTGTTATGGCCGGATATGCTCCTGCATTACACGCCCAGTTAGGCATCTTTATCCCGCTGATCGTGGTTAACTGCATCGTACTTGGGCGTGCTGAGGCTTTCGCTTCGCGGCAGAACGTATTTTCATCAATGATCGACGGGCTGGGCATGGGTATTGGCTTTGCCATGGCGCTCACCGTTCTTGGTTCGGTGCGTGAAATGCTGGGTAACTACTCCCTGTTTGGACATAAATTCATTCAGACCGACGGCATACTGGTCTTTATCCTTTCACCCGGCGCCTTCATCGCCCTGGGATTTCTTATTGCCCTTATCAACAAAGTCACTAAAAAAGTCTAATCCAAAAAACTAAGGAATATGGAATACATCATCATGATCATCAGTGCGGTATTGGTAAGCAATATTGTACTGGCCAACTTCCTCGGCATCTGCCCTTTTCTTGGCGTTTCCGGCAAACTATCCACCGCTTCAGGCATGGCAGGCGCCGTACTTTTTGTTATGACCATCGCCTCCATCGTAACCTGGATGGTTCAGCAATATGTACTTACACCTTTCAACCTCGGATTTCTGCAAACCGTAGCATTTATCCTCATCATAGCCTTCCTGGTGCAGGTTGTGGAGATCATCCTGAAAAAAGTCAGTCCGCCGCTTTACCAGGCACTTGGGGTCTTCCTTCCATTGATCACCACCAACTGTGCTATCCTTGGCGTAGCATTGCTTATAACCCAGAAGGAATTCAACCTGATCCAGGCAACGGTTTACGCCATCGGTAATGCCCTCGGTTTTGCATTGGCGCTTTTAATTTTTGCCGGCATCCGCGAGCACCTCGAACTGATGGACGTACCTAAAGGAATGCGTGGTATGCCCATCGCCCTCGTCGTTGCAGGCATCCTCTCACTGGCGTTCATGGGGTTCGCGAATTTGGTGTAGGGAGGTCTGATTCAAATGTTGAAGCAGTGCCCTTTCCGTACATTGCTTTGCAGATTGTTCAGGAAATCAATCACCAGTAAATGAATTTTATGGTGTTCAGTGTTTTGTTGTTTTTGGATGGGGAAGGCAGGCAAGAAGGTGTGGTGCGCCGGGGAAGACTACAAATGTTCTGATATTCTGTTGTTAAGAAGTGTCAACACAACCTGTTGCCCCGCAATTGTGCTTTCTGCCGAAGATTGATCTGGGTGTTTGTTCAAAGCAGCGGCCTATTCGGTCAGATCGTCATATAAATCTCGCCAATCGGGATTCATGGCGTTGATGAGGTCGAGTTTCTTTTTACGTGAGCCGGCCTTAATCTGCTTCTCCCTTGTCAGTGCGTCACCAATCCAGTCGAATTTTTGATACCAGACAAGCTTGTCGGTGTTGTAGCGGGCTGAAAAGGAGTGCTGGTACTTTTTGTTGCGGTGACGGTCAATACGGTCTTTGAGGGTGCTGGTGGCGCCGGTGTAGAGGACCGTGTGGTTTTTGTCCCGACCTTCGGTGCGGGATGCTCGAAATAGCTACTCCCGACCTTCGGTACGGGATTGTTTTTCGGCATTAGTGGTTATATATGTGTATCCTTTTTTGGGCATGGCGTTGAGATAGGCGCGGTTTTAGGTTGGAACAGGCTGCGTCTCCCGCATGTGCGGGATCGCAGACCCTGACGTTGTGGTGAAGAGTAATATTATAGTTTCGGATTAAAGAGTATGGTTTACAGGGCGTTTAATCGAAGAAAGTATATTGAAGACTTTGCGGAGCGAGAGCTTGCCCTGCCCCCGAAGGATCGGGGTCAGGCAGGGAGGCACTGAGCGTAGGGGAAACGTGCTGATAATGAACTGGTAATCTACCGGTGCGCAGTGCCGAAGCCATCTGGCGCAACACATTAACACCTCTCCCATATCACCATCGACATGATGATGTAGGTCTATTACGATTTATCCAATTTAATTTTGTATCCCTCTTAAATATCAGTGAACTGGTAATAAATTAGATCAATTTCTGTGATGTTGGCCATCCCCTTATCAGCAGTGAAAAGCGGTGTGTTCAGATATAATGCTGATCCTGCAATTATAGCATCAGGCAATTTTAATCCATACTTCCTGCGGAGTAGAATTGTATTTTCTTTAATCACTGATGAAATTTCAATAATCGTACAATGTTGCAGAAAGCCTCAATCATTTTAATCTCAAGCGCTGTGATTCTTTTAAAACTTAATAATTCGAGCTGAGTAATAAACGAAACAAACAATTGTTTATCTTCCAATACAGGCAAAAGGGTTTTATCACCATTCAGGTAATACAGAATGATGTTTGAATCAATAAATAGCTGATCACCATTCATCTCTCCACCTTTTTTGCAATTCCAGCGGATCTTCTTTCAAAGATAATACACCGCAATATTTACTTAATTCAAGCTTCCTGATTAATCTCTGTTTCCGGAGCTTTTCAAGTACGGCCTTAATCTGCTCCCTTTCTGTACCTCTTTTAATTGTCATTACCATTTTCAAAAATTATTTACAAAAATAGCAAATTTAAAGAAGAAGCGAGTGCTTTCATAATATTAATGGGGTAGAGTCAAAGCCACCATACTTTTGAGGGATTTGGAACGGCTGCTTCGGCAATGCGTTCCTGACTGCCTGCATGACGCATTCAGGCAGGGCAGGCAGGGTTCCTCCCTCGCAGACTCAAGCTTCGATTGGGATATGATAGTGTGGCGTCAGGCTGCTTCCCTGCCTGCCCTGCCTGCGTGACCCAGTCAGGCAGGGTGACGCAGTCAGGCAGGGCTTTGCTCGCAAAGCCAGGCTGTGGAGGGGCTGCAGAGAGAGTGGCGATGGAGAGAGCGCTTTGATAAATTAGGACAGGCTGCTTCCCTGCCTGCGTGACGCAGTCAGGCAGGGCTTCGCTCGCAGACCCCTGCGTTGCGGTAAAGTGTAATATTATAGCTTCGTTTTAATGAGTATGGTTTATGAGGGCGTTTAATAGAAGAAAGTATATTGAAGTCTTTGCGGAGCAAGGGCTTGCCCTGCCCCCGAAGGATCGGGGTCAGGCAGGGAGGTGCGCAGGAAATGTAGAGGCAGCGTAGACACTTACACTGCAGAACCATTTCATCCATAGCAAATGGCGCCGACGCAACTGCTTCGGGTCTTCGTCCCTTGCAGAGTCGGGCGCTGATTGAGCTGGGTTAAGGTTGATGCAAAAGAAGCAGCGGCCTATTCTACCATGTCGACAGAAAGATCGTGCCAGACGATGTTCAGGGTTTTTATGAGGTCGTTCTTTTCTGCTACGCTTCACGTTGTGGCTTTGTTGCTAAAGCATATGCGCCTTTTTACTGAAATTATTATCCGGGTTTAAAAGATGATCTTCGGAAAAGGAAAAAAGTATTTTAAGATAACAGCCCCTCAACTTCGACATTCAATAGTGGCAGATGATTATTTAAAATAGCCCAGAAAATAGAAGTGTCAACAGCATCATATGCATGTATTATACGATTACGCATACCTGCAATTTGCCTCGACTGGTTTAGTTCTACGCCCAAATTTAAGGAATCGAATTTATTAACAGCTTCACCAATTATTCCAAGCTGCCGTTCGACTGCACTTTGGGTTTATAAATCATGAACATAGTCCTTATATGCTGAAACAGATGAAGTAAAACTTTCAATCAAAAAGATTGCATGCCTGATATCAGATAAGTATTTCAACCCTTGCTCCGTCATAGATCAGAATTTAATTTCTTTCGATATTTTTTTTAAATACGGATTCTTTATGGATGATTCCGTTAAGAGGTCAACTTTTCTTGTAAAAATCAACTCGAGTTTATCCCATAATGAAAGTAGTTTTTCGCCTCTGGCAACCGGATCGGACTCATTTAATTCAACAACCAGATCAATATCACTGCTTAGCCTATCGAACCTATCTTTTGTAGCAGAACCAAAAGCATACATGTATTTCAAATCGTGGTCAATACACAATTGTTTGAAATAATCTCCATTTTCGATTAAAAAGTCTTTGATATACATGTTGCAAAGCAACTATTTTTTTCAAATCGGCAGCAAATTTTAATTTTGGTCTTTAGGCTACTTTGGTTCCTGACTGCGTCACCCTGCATGACTGTGTTTCCTTGTCTGACTGTGTCACGCAGGCAGGGCAGGCATGGCGCCTCCCTCGCGGAGCCTGGCGTTGAAGAAGCTTAAATAGGTTAATCAGGGTGGCTATAGGGCTCTTTTATCGCGGGCGGCCTTAATTGTAAAACTTTTCCACAAAATCCACCAGCCACACAGTGACATCTATCTTCTCCTTCAGCATCTTCTCCTTTTTCTGCTGCCATTGTTCTTTGAAGCCGGGGGTGGTGATAGGTTCCAACCCTTTGGCGATAGCGCGCTTTTGGTCTTGTTCGCTCACGGTGTAGTTGAAGGCGAGGCCGTAGTTTACTTCCTGCTCCCGGGTGTATTTGAGGCTGCAAGTAGGTTTCAGGCAAATAGCAATGAGGAAGGATTTAACAACTTTATTATTTGTAATGAAATTTGCATGCAACAATCTCAATGGATTCATTGGTGACCCTATAAACAAGCCGGTGTTGATCGTTGATTCTTCTCGACCAGCAACTTTTGAATTGATGTTTCAGGGATTCTGGTTTACCGGTTCCGGTAAATGGACTGCGCCTTGTTTCTTCAATTAGCTTTACCAGCTTTATGAAAGTCTGTTTGTCAGTCTTGGACCAATCATTAAAATCTTCGAAGGCAGTGCCCTTGAATACAATGTCTCTCATTTAAAACTAATAATTTTGAGCGACATATTTTTTAAACTCATCAGCAGAAAATTGAATTGAGGGTTCGGCAACCATATTTTCGAGTATGTGTTTTTCGTTCGCAATATTTGAACTTAGGTAATCGGTTTCATCTTCCGAACTACTTATCCTGATAATCACCTCCTTTT
This sequence comes from Bacteroidales bacterium, assembly GCA_014860585.1. Lineage (NCBI taxonomy): Bacteria > Pseudomonadati > Bacteroidota > Bacteroidia > Bacteroidales > Bacteroidales bacterium. The sequence goes on from JACZJL010000033.1 coordinate 112,168, forward strand.
CCCTGAACATTTTTTTTAACGAATCAATAAAACTGCGATCAATCTGATTGACGTTTAATCTGAAAATTGCTTCCATAAAATTAAAAGGTATTAAATCGGCACAAAAATAATGTTTTTTTTTGCCATGATAGGTGAACAGTGCTCTGGTAGGATTTGTGGGGCTGCTTCCCTGAATGCGTGACGCAGGCATGGCTCCCCCCTCGCAGACCCAAGCTTCGATTGGGCTTTAAGGTGTGTGGCGTTGTGGTTGAAGAATAGTATTATAGCTTCGGATTAAAGGGCATGGGGTAAGAGGACGCTGATACGATGAGAGATGCCTATAACTCTGACCGGTGCGCAGTGCCAAAGTAAACAGCTTTTTTCCTGAGGTCTGGCTCAAGCAACAACTGCTGCAACATGCAAAAGCATTTAAGAAATACAATTTGTGGAGGCTTAGCAAAGCAAGCAGTTCACTGCAATTACTGACTATTTATTTTTAATGAACCGTTCAAACCATGTGGCGTATAGTATATGGGATTGATTTATAATTACTTCCCGATCAAAAAATCTGAATTTAAAACAAATCAGCATGGGTACCTGTACGGACAAGGACTATTATTTTATTCGTATCGTCCTGTTTCCAAATCAGTAACCAGTCAGGTTTGATATGACATTCATGATAACCTTTCAGATTGCCTGATAATGGATGAGTTTTGAATTTAACAGGCAGTTTCCCGGATAATTCGAGTAACTTAAGAACATTACCTAAAAGTTGCAGATCGTAATTTCTTTTAGTGCATCTGGCAAAATCTTTCTCAAATTTTTTCGAGGTAAGGATCTTATACACCAGAAGATGTTTTGAGTATGGCCATCAATTCATCAACGGATGCGTAGGATTTCACCTTGCCTTCTTCTACTTCTTGAATAGCCTTTAGTGTTTCTTCATTCGGACTTTTATTATCTAACACTCGTGCATATCGCTTTTTTTTGAGAAGTTCAAGTATTTTTCTTGCCTCTGAAGAACGTGTATCCAAAATTATCGTAGTCATTACTTTTATTTTTATCGTTGCAAAATTACTTTTTTTTGAAAAACTACCTCATAACAATAGGTTGAAAAGAGAGAAGGTGTTT